>NZ_QUCG01000140.1:0-3076 GCF_003473645.1 Prevotella sp. AM23-5
AACGGAAAGACCGAGTTCTTCTGCATCAAGCCTGAAGAGGAGATGGAGAATTCCGAGGAGAAGGAGTTGGAGAAGAAGGAGGAGAATCCGAAGAAGGAGGAGAGCCCTGAGGAGAAGAACTGGAAGGTGCTTACAGCTGAGGCTTTCAACTCCATCGTTCGCCGCGCCAAGAAATTGGGAATCGGCGAGAAGAAGTCGCCAAGACAGGACATCGAGGAGTACATCAAGTCGGATGCCGTTCCCGTCTTCGACCCTATCCAGGAATACATGAACAAGTTGCCGAAATGGGATGGCAAGAACCATGTGGCTGCTCTTTTCGGCAGAATTCCGGGGTTGACCAGCGAACAGCTTGGCTGGTGTGCCACCTGGTTCCGTTCGGCAGTAGCCCATTGGTTGCAGATGGATATGCTGCACGGAAATGAAGCCGTACCGGTGCTTATCGGACAGCAGGGTTGCGGAAAAAGTACCTTCGCCGTCCGACTGCTGCCCGAGGAACTTCGCCAGTATTTCCTCGACCACATCAACTTCGGCAACAAGTTTGATTCTGAAATGGCGCTCACCCATAATCTTCTGGTGAACATTGATGAGCTTGCCAACATTACCGTTGCCCAGCAGGGCAAGCTGAAACAGACGCTTTCGAAGGTAAAGGTGAATGGTCGCCCTATCTTCGGAAAGAGTCAGGCAGACCGCAGAAGATACGCCTCTTTTCTGGCAACCACCAACGATGAGCATCCACTCTGCGACCCGACGGGAAGTCGCCGTTATCTCTGTCTTCGAGTTCCCGACGGGGAGTTTATAGACAACAGTTCGGTCATCAATTATGACCAGCTCTATGCACAAATGATGTATGAGCTTCGTGATAAGCAGACCCCTTATTGGTTCACCAATGATGAGGTGGCACGCATCCAGGAATTCAACCAGCCCTTCTTCAAGGTGGATGATCTGGAGACCATGATTAGTTACTGTTTCCGAATGCCGTCAGAGGAAGAGGAAGGCAAATGGATGGTGAGTTCCGAGGTTTTCGATGTACTTCATCTGCAATATCCTATGCTGGTGGGAAATTTGAGCACGAAGATCAAGATAGGTCAAGCCCTCAAGTTTATGGGATGCAAGAGCAGGCATACCAGAAACGGACAGGCCTATCAGCTCCTTGCTCTCTCGGCTTGAGAAAAACGGGGATAAACCGTGGGGAGCCTTTTCTCAACCGGAAGGTGTGAAGAGTGGTGAAGAGTGGTCGGCCACTCTTCACCTCTCGCAACCCCAGTGTTTATCGGGGTTTCAGGCTAATCTGTGAAGAGTGAAGAGTAAAATGGAGAGTAAGGTTTTTCTATCTCCCGACGTATCGTTTCGTGCCTGGCAATGGCAAGATATTGCCCTGGTAAAGGGCAATATTGTGCCGTAGTGAGGCAATAATCGAAAGGTGCCTCTTTACCACCCGTCAGGACTATCACGACGACCTCTCAGAGACGTTCCGACATATCGTAAGTACCATCACACCTTATTATATAATAGACAATAGAATTTTATATAATAGACTATAGAATAACTTTTAAAACATTACGCAAATATGAACAAGTACATTCCTTACAACATTACATGCCCATTGGCATCCTGCAGCCGTAGCAACACCTGTGCCCGTTACGCCAATTATCAGAAGGCAAAGGCTGAAGAGGCTTCCTTCATGGTCTTGAATACCGATCTTCTCCAGGTAGAGGGAGAAGTCTGTCCTTACCATCTCATTTCCGAACGTCAGCGCTGGGCAAGAGGTTTCATCCGTCTCTGCAAATCCATCCCATCGGGCAATGCCAAATATCTGAACGTATATACGCCATTCACCCAGCGCCGTTTCTACAAGGCAAGGAATGGCGAGTTCCCTCTCAATCCTCAGATGCAGGCAGACCTTCTGGAGATTTTCAAGGAAAGAGGTGCCGACCTCAGTCTGGGGTTCGACAGCTACGAGGAGCAGGATGTGCTGGTAGAGAAGTAGGCGCATTGGATCCGCCAGGCGTCCTGCCTGGCGGGCTTACGCTCTTGGAGACACCTAGGTACTCATACAGTTTGTCACCATAATGCGACTTTGCCAATACCTGCCATTTCAAAGCTGGCAGAGATTCCCATTGCTCTAAAAACTTTGGCTATGGTAGCAAATGTGATATTGTTTCCTTTTTCTATTCTAGAAACTTGTGATTTCTTTACTCCAATTAGTGCTCCAAGTTCCTCTTGAGTCAGATTCTTCGATTGGCGTGCTTTTTTGATAGCTTCTCCCATCAGAAAAGCATTCATGTCTGATTCATATTGATTACGCAATGGTGTACCTTCCTTACCAAGTACTTTATCTAAAGCTTCGTCTTCTGTGTAAAATTTCGGTCGCTCAAACATATTCTCTTTTTTTTATATAATGCAAAAATACAGATTAGTTAGCATATATGTAAACATACACACTTTTTTTTATTCTTTATTAACTATAATTCGCAAGTCTGGGATACGACAGCTACGAGGAGCAGGATGTGCTGGTAGAGAAGTAAGCGCAGATTATCTGCTAGTTTTTGGCAATTATAATGCAATTTTAGAAAATTGCACTCTATTCAGTGCAATTTCGCTATTTATTCGTCTCTTTGCTGCCAAAGAACCCTGTCCTTTCCCGTTAGGCGTTCGGCGGATTTGCAATCCGCCGTTAAAAATGTCCTAACCTATTTAGGCTTTGCGGATTTGCAATCCGCAACAACCAGTTTGTGCTTTTTGGGGTTGTTGTTGGGGGATTGCAAATCCCCCGGTTTTAATAGGTCGAACCTTTTTTACGGCGGATTTCAAATCCGCCGGGACGCCTGGCGGGAGACTTTCTTTTTTGATACCTGGCGGGAAAAGTGCACTTTATACCTATAATAAAAAAGATAATAATGCCTAAAATGCAGGCGATTATGCTACATTCTAACATAAAAACTGTATCTTTGCAAAATCTATCAGTATATTGGCTGCCTGATGGGGGCAATACGGTAGATGAAAGAATGTGGTGAATAATAACTAATATGGTAAAATATGAAATCTATTAATCCTAAAATCCGCAACTATCATCCAA
>NZ_QUCG01000141.1:0-2996 GCF_003473645.1 Prevotella sp. AM23-5
CATTATCTCAAATTTTAACGAACTATTGCAGATGAACTCAATTCCGGAAAAACACGCTCCAGATTCTGCTTGCTCAATTCCCGGGTCTGAATATACTGCAATACATTATCTATCACATTCTTCTGCGATGCCTCACCCAGCAAATCCAGCAAATGCTCGGTCTGCTTCACATCATGCCGCTCCTTGGCCAATGCCACGTATGCCTTAATCTGCTTCTTGTTGATTCTCAACACCTGGAGCAGTTCCTCCTCTTCTCGCTGCAATATTTTATTGGCATTTACCAGATACTCGCCATTTCGGGCAATGCCCAGACTCAGCACACTGATAAACAGCAGTATCAACAGCATCATAAAGAAATAATTACGCAGCGATTCATTGCCCGTAACTATCACACAGACTAGATAAACTCCCAAGGCTATGCCTACCAGCCAGCGGGTAAGACGAGCCTGATAAGCTGCCAGCGAGAAAAACATGTTGCCGGCAAGAATGAGCATGTTGATGAGAATTACCATCGTATTATCTTTCAATGTAGGCACGAAGGCACTATACAGAATATCCATGCCTATGAAAACCTGAGTTGCTACTGCAAGGAAGGTTATCCCTTTCACCACCCCTATCTTACCCAAGAGATAGGCAGCGAACGAGGACACCACAACTACCAGAAAGACGATGTTAGATGCTGTAAAAAATGGATCGAAGGCTCCCGACAACCCCAGGATATTAGACAGGATGCCTAGATAAAGCATCACGGCAAAACATACCAGAAGCCACTGGCGCTGGCGATCGAGGTAATTGGATTCCCTCTTCAGCAAGGAGAATTCCAACCTGCGTAACTTGGTTCTTATTGAGTTCTTTGCTTTCATACTCCGTAGGGATATATTCATTATTGATAGATGAATTCTTAGCATAACCTTGCATTGCTTTGCTTGGCATTGCTTTATTATTGTGCAAAGATAATAAAAATCTGTGATTTTGACGGTTTTTGAGGTTATTTTTTCCCGTTTTCCTAAAAAATCAGTATTTTTCAGGTTATTTTTTCCCATATCGAACCTTATTTTCCATTACTTTTGCATCGAAAAATAAAATGAATCATTCATCTTTTAAATATCACTAATTATGAAAAGAAACAATACTTTCAACAGCAAGCGCATTCAGTGGCTAATGTTTGCATGCTTAACTTTCTGCTTTACCTTCTTCATGGTTATGGTGTCTTCGTGCAGCGATGATGACCCTGAAGAAGTATACAACCAGGCTCACTATCAGGACGTACCGGCCAGTCTGCTGACCGATGCCAAGAAACTGGAGATGGTAAGGTCTATCCAGGACTTGAAAGACGGAAGATTCTTCTATCTTGACTATACGGAGGATTATAAACTCCCTACCATATCAGGATTCAATCTCACCGACAACACCCATCTGATTGGTGCCGTATTGAAAACCCTCTGCGACAAGACGCCATCCTGGCTCAAGGCAAGGGTTAAGCTGGATGCAGGCTGCAGTGCCTTTGCCGTGACGACACCCGATACGGGCGATTATCTGATGGGGCGCAACTTTGATTACTCCCATGATAACGAACCGATAGCAGCTGCCCTGGTTCGCACGGCACCCGAAGGCGGACTGAAATCCATCAGTATGGTGGATGCCTACTGGATAGGTTACCGACAGGATCTCTGGCATTACATCCTATATAACAAGGCTGAGTTTGAGAAGAATAAGACGCAAGACCTATCCTATATCATGGCATTCCCATATCTCCTGATGGACGGTATGAACGAGGCTGGCTTTGCCGTTTCCGTGCTCCATCTCGACGGCAAACCGACCCAGCAGGCTAGTACGGGAAAGAAATTGACTACAACCGTTGCCTTGCGCATGATGTTGGATCATGCCAGAACTGTGGATGAAGCTCTCAAGATTCTGGACGGATATGACCTCTGGATACCGGATAACGACGGCAACTATCATTTTTACATGGCAGATGCCACGGGCCGTTATGCCATCGTAGAATTCGTGTATGACAAGGAGCATCAGAGCAAGATTTACATAGACGATGAATATACGGGTGAGGATGGCAAGACTTATTTTAAATATCCTGACATTTTACCAAACACCCGCGAGGTGATAGAAAAGCGCTATGCCAGCAACTTCTATGTATCTGAAACCATGGCATGTTCTGATAAAGGTCCGAAGCTCTCGAACCACGGCAAGACCCGCTATGACATGATGGAATTCGTCATCAAGCAGAACAACAATCAGTTGTCTGAGGAAGGAGCCATGAATCTGCTCAATGGCGTGAGTCAGGCAGAAACTCCGGGCAATCCTACGAGCCATACCCAGTGGTCGGTGGTGTATAATCTTTCTCAGCGCAAGGCTACGGTCTGTGTGAATCGAGACTATAAGAATAAATTTACGTTCAACTTAAAATAGGCAGAAAATCTTGATAAGGCTGCCAGTGAATTCTTTAACCATTTAATTCTTTAAAATATGAACTATAATATAAGAATGAAAATGAAGTTTTTTGTAAAGTCCGTGTTGTGTTTGGTAATGTTGACTTCGTTATGTTGCTCATGTTCTGATGATAGCGAATCTTGGGAAGAACTTGACGCACCAACAGGAGAAGTCCTGCCAAAGACCGATCAACTTTCCGTTAAGCTCAATTTGCCAACGGCAGTGTTGGGTAACAATTTTAAGGAAGCAGGTTCTGCTCTTGTAAACCGCCTGACAAAGAACGTGTCAATAAATGACAATAGCGTGAGGGTGGTGGTTCTCGACAACGAAACCGCCTTGACCATTGATGA
Organism: Prevotella sp. AM23-5; assembly: GCF_003473645.1. Taxonomy (NCBI): domain Bacteria; kingdom Pseudomonadati; phylum Bacteroidota; class Bacteroidia; order Bacteroidales; family Prevotellaceae; genus Prevotella; species Prevotella sp. AM23-5. The sequence continues at coordinate 2,796 of NZ_QUCG01000141.1, forward strand.
CGATATGTTGGAGAAAGTGAAACAGGTTTATGACAAAGGAGGCGTAATAGCCATAACTGAACCGTCGAATGCCACAATGGAAAGACTAAAAAAATATAAACTGGGAGATGCGCTTATGCACGACTATGACGACGATGATGGCAATGGGCACTTCAATGATATTTATGCTTTCAATCAATAGTTCGTTAAAATTTGAGATAA
>NZ_QUCG01000142.1:0-2987 GCF_003473645.1 Prevotella sp. AM23-5
TAAATTATAGTGTTGCGGAATTAAGGAAGAGAAGGAAAAATTAAGCTGGTATCGAAAAAAAAAGTATCCCGCCTTTTTACTTTTCCCATTTTGAATGGTCATATAATCGTAATGTTCAAGAAATAAAACGAATATGAGTATAAACGACAATGGCATTATGGAAGCGCTGAAGGAAAATCCACAGAGCGGATTTCGGATGCTGATGGCGAAATATCAGGAAAACGTATATTGGCATATCCGCCGACTGGTAGTTTCGCACGATGATGCACAGGATGCCTCGCAGGAAACCTTCGTGAGAATCTATCGCTCGTTCGGCAACTATCGGGGCGATTGCTCTCTGAGAAGCTGGATTTATCGCATCGCTACCAACGAGGCTTTGCGACTCATCAGCAAACGGAAACAGGAAGTGGTTTCGATAGAATCAGAATCAACGGGTGTCAATCTCGTCCCAGCCGATAATTATATCGACTTCGATGATAAGGTGGCGGTAAAACTGCAGAAGGCGATTCTCTCGCTGCCGCCCAAGCAGCAGCTGGCATTCAACCTTCGGTATTACGATGAACTCGGGTTCGACGAAATAGCGAAGGTTGCGGATTCTACACCAACCAGTATCAAGGCAAGCTATCATGTTGCCAAAGAGAAAATTATCAAGTACATGAATTCGAACGATTAAGTGAGAGTTCTGTGAGTTTTTAATGGTTATTCAAAATGAAAAAGAATATGGATACAAATTTTGATTTCAATAAAACCGGGAAATTCAACTTCGACCAGGTGGGTAAGCGGATGCCTTACTCAACGCCAGAAGGATTCTTCAAGGAGATGGAAGCCAATATCCTGGAACAGGTGAAGGATGACAAACCGAAAACTGTCAGGATACAGCCGAAGAAGCGACCTCTGATGAAGGTGATATGGGTGGCTGCAATGGCAGTGGCAGCATCGGTGGCAGTACTCCTGATACTCCACATCGATTTCGCTGCGCCTCATTCTTCTCTGCCATCTCAGGCAGATAATGAGATGCAAGCGGTAGATCAGGCTTTCGCTCAGTTATCTTCTGCTGATCAGGCTTATTTGCTCAGTGTTTATCAGGAGGATGTCTTTCTTGATGAATAAACGGATTCAAGAATATAATTAATAGATTCTATAATATATAAATTAAGGTGAATTATGAAAAAGATTTTAGGTATTTTGATGATGGTTGTCGCAATGATGACCGTTTCTACAAGTGTATTTGCACAGGCGCCTAATCAGAAGCAGCGCCTCTCTCGTGAACAGTTGGCTGAAAAGCAGGCACAATATATTGCTCACGATTTGGGTCTTGATGACAAGACCAGTTCTAAGTTTATCGACACCTATACCCAGTTCCAGAAAGAGGTTTGGGCATTAGGACCTCGTCCTCATCACAAGAAGGGGGAAATGAAATCCGATGCTCAGACAGAGCAGGAGATTAAGCAGCGTTTTGAGATGAGCGAGAAGATTCTCAACATCCGCCAGAAATACTACAAGAAGTATTCTCAGTTCCTGACACAGCAGCAGATTCAGCGGGTTTATGAGATAGAGCGACAGATGAGAAAACGATTTGCTCAGAAAGGTCCGCGCAAGGGGGGCAATCACGCAGGTAAACCAAAACCTGGAAGATTTCAGGGACAGCCAATGCAGAATAAGTAGTTCTCCTATATAGAATTTCTTGCGAAATACGATGTTAGTTTAAAAAATTACTTTCTATAATATCAGATATATGCGAATGGCGGTTGGTGCAGAGATTGCATCAACCGCTTTTTTTTTATTTCCTGCCTTGCTCATCTTTTCCTTGAGTATTCTTCTTTTCTTCCCAAGCCAGTATCAAGCCGATAACGCCCGAATAGCTCTTCCTGCCTTCTGCCACATGGTTGCCCTTGAGGTAGAAATCGAAGATGATATCCTGTGCGGCATCCAATGCCTTGCATCGCTTGCTGAGCCAGTAGCGGCGGTCGCTCTTTGCCAGTTGAATAATCTCGGGACGGATATGTTTCAGGAATCTTTCTCCCTCCTTTTCGCCGAGAATATCGAAAACATTGTTCAGTACATGGAAGAATATGTGGTAATATCCGCTGAACCTCACCTGCTTATCTGCCGATGCCGTGCATACGATGTAACTGTAGAAATTCGCCTCACCCTCGTTGGCAACACCCAGAAAGTGAGCAAACTCGTGGGCATAGGTGGCAGGATAATCGTGGGGGAGAATATCTCCATTAAGCGTAAACTCACAGAAGAAAGGCCCCATGCTTCCGGTAACGCCCGACATCGAACTGAGGGGTGTGAATACCATCGTCTTGGCATGGGGATGCTGGTTGAAAGGTGCATTGATACCCTCCTTATAACCTATTTTATTATATTCCTTCAGAATCGCATCCCGCACCCGATTTTTCAAACCATCATCTGCGATGCTATCAGAGAAAATGCTACTCCCGGCAATATCAGAAGAAATGCTTAAAGCGTTGAGACTGTCGGCATATTGATAGGCGAATGCCTTGAATTTAGCTTCGCTTACTTCCACCGGCTTCATTCCTATTCTATCATAGATATTCGGCTGGGAGTAGTTTAATCCCCAGGCGATGTAGAACCAGGCATATACCCAAAGCAGGTATTCTGCCACTCTTCCGAATACAACCTTCTTCTTGGGATAGCAGCCTTTCTTTGCTGCCAGGAAGAAGTATCGCCTGGCAAGCTTCTTTCTCAATCCAATCTCATAGATGGGATAGAAGATAACCCAGGCAATGCTGAGAGCGATGAAGATATCGCCTACGGCAAAAGGAAAAAATCCTGAGATGGGAGAGAGGAGAGTGCCGATAATCGGATAGATACGGGTGGTGTAGATGAATCCCCATAGAGGAATCATTTTGGCAAGAGTAACGAGTAGGAGCAGTACCAGCAATAACCAGTGGCGCCACTTTACCCGATTGAGTCGAAATGTATGCAGTATCTTCATTGTATATTGTTTTTTTTTATTA
>NZ_QUCG01000143.1:0-2958 GCF_003473645.1 Prevotella sp. AM23-5
TTTTAGCCGTAGTCTTTCTTTTTCATTGGCGTACTTTTATTATTGTTAGAGGCGATATGCCTTTATACTTTCTTCAAACGCAGCCTTGATTTCGGCTGCATGGATGGCAAAATGTTCGTTGACGATGTTCTCGATGAAACTTGCCATGGAAACCTGTCCTTTGCCTACGACACTGACAAACTTCATTACTCGCTCATGAGTTTCCTCGCTGATGCTTACCTGTCTGCCAAGTCTTGCAGTGAAGCCTGCATCCGTCATGAACTTGCCGATGTACCCATTTCTGTTGTTGGCACAGGACGACACGGTTACACTCACTGTTGACTGAACACTGATGTGTTCCTTTGGCTCTCTGTTCTTTCTTGCTCTTTTCATGATTCTTATTTTTTAATTGTTATACAAAGTCGAGGATGTTGAAGTCCTCTATGTTTGTCCAATGCCTTATTTTCCCTTCTTTGAACAGGATGTCTGTTCTATCTTGTGTACTTTTAGGTAAGAAGTAACCAAATCATGGATTTTCTTCTTGCACTCATCATGATTTCTCATGAAAATCTCATAAAACTCCTTGTCGTCTATCGAAGGAATTTGTCTCTTACCATTGTTTCTTTTTTTGTTTGTCATAATTTTCACTTTTTATTGTTATACAAAATCTCTGATATTGAAATCTTTGAAGTCTTCAGGAACAACAAGCTTTTTCTTCTTGATTACTTTTGTTGATTTTCCTGACATAGGCTTGTCTGAGGAAATGTTCGACATATGCAATTCCATCAACGCATCTATTCTGCGTTTGATAATCTTGGAACGCTCTGCTATCATGTTGAAAAGCTCATTGCCTTCCATTTCCGAAAACACCTTGCCTGCATGGACACACTCCTCATTTGTGACATTTGGCTTGGTTGCAGTTTCGACTGCCTTGTCTATCTCCTCAAAGCTATTGCCACTTGCCTGTTCCACTGTAGGCTCTTCTTCCGAGTCATCGAACTCTACACCAACATCCTCGATGCGTGTGTCAGTAAATGCCTCGTCCAGTTTGTCATCTGGTATGCGAGCTGACTTTTTCGGAAGTTTATCGTCTTCAAAGGTTACTTCACTTTCCTTTACTGTTTCACCATCTTCTTTGGGTTTTACTTGCTCCATTGAATCTGTTTTTGGAGAAACCGTATAGGTATGTTTGACTATGAAATCGTCGCCTCGTGGAGGTGGACTTTCCTTTGCTTCATATTTTGGCTTGTCCGCCTTCAACTTGTTCTTCAACCAAATATCGGCATCGAACACCAATACCGCCACACTCCATATCATATACAGGAGCGCAATTGTCAATAATACCGCTTCCATATTTACCACATGATTATATCTCTGTTGTTATTCTTTTTGTAAACTTCCTTGATGACCTCCCCATACTTTTGGAAATGTTCTGTCAACACATGGTCTATGTATCCCGACAAGGACATATCATCTCGTTCCATGACTGAAACAAGGCGCATGATGGTCTCATGATACTCCTTTCGGATGTATGTCATCTTGCCAGAGCGTGCTGGATTCTCAGACCTGCGGATATATCTTTCCTGATATTCCTCCATCAATGAAGTGCTGTTCTTGGTCGAGACAACATTTTGGGGCGAACGAGGTTCTTCCTTTGAAAACTCTTTCTGTTCCTTTGGTGTCTCTTCCGTCGATTCCCTGTTTGGAGGCATATGTGGTCGGAATGAGTTTCTGAACTCTTCCGAGTCAATGGTTACTTTCAGATTCTTTGCCATACTTTTTTATTTCTTGATGATTGATAAAATCTCGTCTGCCAACTTCTCGATGTTACTACCTTTTATCAGATGCTTGTCGGGAGGAAGAATCGTGGAACGAAAGACAGCCTTGTTGCCGACTTCGGCACATTCCTTTCTGAAACGCTTGCTGTCCGGGATGTATGTGTTCATCACCGACAGTCCTGCTCCGTCCATCACACGACTTGCTTTCTCATACAGATCGGTCTTCTCTCGTGCATCTACCATGTTCCATAGCATATACAGTTCCTTGATGTTGGTCTTTCCGATACTGATGAACGAATCGTTCAACTGACTGGCGAACATAATGGAACTTTTCAGCACCACATTGTCTGCCGTAATCGGGCAGAATATATAATCCATAGTGACGATGGTATTTATCACACCAAGGTTGTCAATGGTTCCTGCGAGGTCGAAAAAGATGAAGTCCGGTGGGGTATCCATTTCCAAGAATGGCTTTATTGCCTCCATAGCCTTTCCTGGGTGACTCTCTACAATAGGATAAGCAGACTTTCCTGTTCTTTTCAACTGCTCATAGGCTTGTCTCAACAGATACTCGTTACTCTCGATGCTCTGCATGTCACGTTCTCTCATGTCCTTGATGCTGAACTGTGGAAAATCGCAGTCAACCACAACGACATCGTAACCTCTGACATAATAAAGGAAACTTGCCATCAACACGGTTAGTGTTGTCTTGCCTGCCCCTCCCTTTTGGGTGGAGAAGGCGATGAATGTTGGTTCTTTCTTCATGTTTGTCTTTTTATGAGTTATACATCTTGTTTGTTATAATGCGGTATTGCATTTTTATTTGTGATACATCCTACATGCTATGGTGCAAATCTATGAGCCATGAGGCTTGCAAGTGATATTATATGTTATGCAACTTTCGCATCAGTTATACTGTTTTTATGCTTGCTATATGGCTTTTATATATGTCATGCTTCATAACTGTTCTATAGCCAGTCTGTGTGTCATGCCACATTTGTGCATACTTATATTACATTTTACATATCAAGCATTTTGCATGTCAAACGTTTTATCATATTACATGTAATACGTTTTATATGACTGCATTGGAGCATCTGAATATGCCGTCTGTTTTGCATCATTTAAGACACGTATGTCTGTCATTCACGCTGCAAAGTAACAACGAAAAATCCGAAAAACAATGGTTTTCAAATCCTGT
>NZ_QUCG01000144.1:0-2905 GCF_003473645.1 Prevotella sp. AM23-5
AAATTATAGTGTTGCGGAATTAAGGTTAATTTGATTATCTTGTTTTTGATGGCTGTATTGCCAACCTATGCTCGTGGCAATCTGCATGATCAGTACAATCTGCAGCAACAGCAAGAAAAGAAAAAGAAAGAGCATACAGTGGAAGTTTATGGTGACGTGAAAGATTCGTTTACCCAAGCCTATCTGAAGGCTTTTGTCACGGTGATGGACAAGGACAGCAACGTGATAGATACCATGACTACGAGAGGAAGGGGAAAACGCCTCTTCTATTTTACCCGTGTTCCTGCACGTCCCGCTACTTATATCATCAAGGCAGAGTGTGATGGCTATGAGACGAAGTGCATCAATCATACCATTAAATATATTGCACGCAATAAAGAATTCTCATTCCCTTCGCTTTTGCTCAAGAAGAAATTCAATCAGGATGTTGCCCTCGACGACGTGGTGGTGACAGGTACCAAGGTGAAGCTGGCTTACCGTGGCGATACGCTTGTCTTTAACGCCAGCGCATTCAATGTGCCTGATGGCTCCATGCTCGACGCTCTTATAAGACAGATGCCGGGAGCTGAAATGAAGAGTAATGGCGATATTTACGTGAACGGCAAAAAGATAGATTATCTGCTCCTTAACGGAAAAGACTTTTTCAAGGGAAAGAACCAGGTGATGCTTGACAACCTTCCTTACTATACCGTAAAGGAACTGAAGGTGTATGACCGTTCTTCAGAAAAAAGCCGACTCATGGGTAAGGAAATGGAGAAGAAAGACTATGTGATGGATGTGGCCCTGAAGCGTGAGTACTCCCGTGGATACATCGCCAACATGGAGGCTGCCGGGGGTAGCGAAGACCGCTATCTGGCTCGTCTCTTCGGACTCTACTACACTGACAATTCACGAATCTCGGTATTTGGCAACCTGAATAACACGAACGAAACAAGACGACCGGGAAGTCAGGGCGACTGGTCGCCTTCCAACAGTCCGCAGGGACAGAAAACTACCCGCCAGGTGGGCGTTGACTTTAATACGTCATCGAAGAGTCAGATGATAAGAGAGCGTGGAAACGTAACGGTTGCTTGGGACAATACGCATGACTTGACCCACAGTTCGCAGGAGAATTTTGCCTCTACAGGCAATATCTTCGGTAGAAGTATCAGTGATTCGCGCAGCGACAACCATAGTTTCAACCTCTACAATAACTTCCAGGTGGATGGAAAGTTGGGAGTATGGTTGGATACCCGTATCGACTACTCCGACAGAAAGACTTCATCGACAAACCTCAGTGCTACCTATTCTGCCAACCCTGAAAGATGGGGTGATATCAGGCAGACCATCGATTCTACCTTTGCACAGAATGTTAGTGGCAGCTTGCATGACATCATCACCAACCGGTCGCTCTATCAGTCACGCTCAAAAGTACATGCATTCACAGGTAGTCAGCAAGCTCTGGCGTGGTATAAGTTGCCATGGGGTGACAGAATAACTCTGGGCATGTCTGGAAAGTATACCAGCTCCAAGCCAAACGAGTCTTTCAGCCTGAACCGCAATGAGTATTTCAAGACTGGCGAGAAGGATTTGCGTAACTATTACAACGACAGCAGACAGAACAGCTATGATATGAATGCCAGCTTGGATTATGAAATAGGATTTCCATATTCTAAATGGGCAATGTTTATAGGACCCAAATTTGCGCAGACCTATCAATCGGTGAAGGGCTTGAAATACCGCCTGGATGAGCTTGGCGGCGACTGGATAGCCAATCCGGAACTGATGTTCGCCACGCTGCCTTCTAACATGGAGCAGCTTTCGGGGGTGATAGACGAGGATGTGAGTAGAAGCTATCAAACGCTGAAAAAGAATACGGGTGGTGAACTTGCATTCCAAAGAAGTGGTCCTTCTTCGTACCTGGTTCTGTTGCTGAGCATTTCTGAAGAAAAGGAGCGACTTAATTACCATACATCGACTCTCGACACGATAGCCAGGAGAAGCCGTGTGGTATTCAGACCTACGTTCATGTACGGTTGTGATGACGATAAGAAGTCTATCAGCTTAACTTATTATATGCAGAGTCAGATGCCTGATTTCTTCAGCATCATGCCATACAGAGACAATTCGAATCCGCTGGCGGTGAGGGTGAACAATCCGGACCTGGAGAATTCGCTGTATCATCATTACGATGTAAACATCCGTTTCAACGGACTCAAGAATCAGCAGTATGTGGGATTCTTCGCCACGGGTAATTTCTATCACAATCTTGTGGGTACCCGCACTACTTATAATTCGCAGACGGGTGGCTACACCTATATGAGTGATAATATTGGTGGTGGCGGCAACTGGGATTTCTGGACAACGACATCTTATGGTGTGGCTCTTGACAAGGCTCGCTTGTTCCGTCTGGATTATCGTCTGTGGTTTAACGGTTTGCGCCGCAAGGATTTTGATATTGCTTACGATGATAATTCTACTCAGCTTTGCTATGTGCTCAGAACCGAGTTGGGAAACAGTTTGTACTTCAAGTATCAGAAAGACAAGTTGAGCATCAACTTGGGTGGAAAGGTGGAGTGGAAGCATGGTACGAGCGACCGCAGCAATTTCGAGAAATTGAATGCCTATGATTTTGAGTATGGTGGCAACATGACTTACACCTTGCCTCTGGGCATTTTGCTCTCTACCGACCTGAAGGAATATTGTAGGCGTGGTTACAGCGAGAAGTCGTTTAACACCAGTGATCTGGTATGGAATGCCTCGCTAGCCCGTTCGTTCTGCAAAGGCAAGCTGACGCTGAAGGCGGAGGCTTTTGATATTCTTCAGAATCTGTCGAGCACCGTGTATGAGGTGGGCGGACAGGGCAAGACCGAGAAATGGAACAATACCCTGCCAAGCTATGCGATGGTGCATTTGATGTATAAAT
>NZ_QUCG01000145.1:0-2889 GCF_003473645.1 Prevotella sp. AM23-5
ATTTTTATTATTATAGTTCATATTCATTAATTTCTCATTATATGACACTTAATAACCTTGTGAGCCGCATTTGGCTGCGACTCATTAAGCTGCTTTACAAACTGACGCTCCATTTCCTTCGGGAAGATAGGCTTTGTCGGCTTCGGCATAGTGAGGATGACTTGAATCTTTGCCCCCCCATCAAAAGTAAGCAGACATCTGCGACTAATTTTCTTAAATAACATTTCCGTATCTCCTATTATTTAAACGTTAAACAAAATCTTAGTTTTTTATAATCTAATTATATACCACCACGGAAGCGAAGCGAGCCGAAGGCGAGCCTTCCTTTACTTCATAGGTATTAGCATACACCCTACAGACAACCCCTCCCTTGATATAAGTATAGTTATTGAGTATCATATCCTTTACATAGTCAATAGAGGATAAAAAACGCTTTTCTATGTTTCTGTATTTGCATAAAATCTCGTTTTTAACCGCAAACTTTACCAAATCAAAGGCTTTCTGTACGCTCACGCTTAACTTCTTAGCTATATACTTATATGATATACCATTCTCTCTGAACTTATTGCCGTAGCCAAAACGATTGCAAGCCTTCTTAGCCGCCTTCAACTCTTTTAAGCCTTTAGGGTGCTTAGACTGCTGAATTATTTGCTTAGCGTAGTTCTTTCGATTCTGTACATCAATGATAAGCATAGCAGATAAGGTATCTTCTATGAACTTTACATTCTGTGCATAGGCATTCTTTTTAGAATCATTCCTTGAAATAAACTCGATATTAGGAACGAGGACGTTCCTGTGAGAGGTATGACTTTTTAGAGACTTGAAGACAAGGCAACGATTATTCTTGCCCGTGAACTCAACCAAGCCCAGAGCCTTCAAGGTATCAATACGCTTACGGACAGCACAGGCACTTACTCCCGTGATTTCGTGAAGCTTATTGATGCTCCATCTTTGCACGGCAGAAGACTTAACCCTTGTCTTTATGAAAAGGGAAAATGCAATTGCCTTCCTTAACTCGGGATTGCAATACATATCGTTCAATATCTTTCTGCGTATCTCCATTTTACGGATGCTTTAAAAAGTCAAGAGCAGCAAAGAAATGGGGATTCTCTGCTGCTCCGTATTTAGTAGCCTTGCGGCTCACGTAAATCCAAAATCTTACACATTAGAAAGTTCCCCATAAACTCGCTAAGTGATAGTGTTCTTTCTTAAACACATCGCAAAATTAATAAAAATCTGTCAAATAACCAAATCTTTTATTAATAAATTTAAAATAATTAATAGTTTCTATTCGCTTTTTAATAGATTTTTATAACTTTGCAACATATTTTCTATTAATAACCAAATAATAAGTAATAGCGTATGATATACAATCAGTATCAGCAGTACGAACTCTCCGACCGCATCATGCAAGCGGTATGCGAGGTAGGCAAGGTTACCTTCATGGAACTCTGCTCTGCGGTGAAGACCGTCAAACTCAACACCCTTAGAGGACTATACTGCCTCATAAGCCGTGATTATTGCATCCACCCCGACCGCTCGGCTCGCCTACTCTGTCGCACCAGGGCAAACATTATCAACCAAGCACGAAAGTATATGCAATACGTTCAGTCAAAGGATAAGTACACCTTATCTATATATAACCAAATCGTTGAACTCTTAAAAAGCAACAAAGAATGAAAAGAACAGATTATGAGCTTACCCTGCCCGACCAGCTCTTCCCAACGGACAATGACTTAGAGATTCCGACACTCGATATTGATATGCAAGCCAAGGAATGTCAGTCACCCTTCCTTTGCTTCGGCGAACAGAAGAGAACCTTCAACCTCAATGGCGAAGGCTCTTTGCACTTCTATACCGATGATTACCGCTTCTCAGCTATCTACGAGCACCCTGAGAAGATATTGCAGCATCACCCTGCCGTTATCGTTGAGCCGAACTTCTCCTTATATAATGAGATGCCCGTATCTTTCGGCTTGCAGGCTATCTACAAGAAACGTTGGATTGCCCGTTGTATGCAAGGTAAGGGTATCGGTATCTTCGTTGACCTCAACGTGGCGCAGAAGTTCTATCGCCTCAATATGATTGGCGTACCTCGTGGATGGCGTGCCTTCGCTACCCGTGGATATTCGGATAGACTGAATAACCTCGCCTTTGAGTATTCCATCGCAAGCGATTGGGCAGAGGGCAAAGAGCCGCTATTTGTTATCTACGGCGGCGGTGCTGAGTGTCGGCGGTTCGCCCAGACCCATAGAGGTTGCATCTACATCAACCCCGTTGTCACTACTAAGAAGCAGCTTGCCGCCTTGCAGAAGATTCACGAAGGTGTTGCCTTTATCGGCGAAGAGTTCTCTGTTAAGGCGCAGCTTGATAAGCTCACCCCTTTCTCCAAGCAGATTGAGGACTTTCGAGCAGATAACGTCTCTAAACAGATTGAGGAAAAGTAAGATTGTTTATGCGAGATATGGCATTTATTTGCTGTATCTCGCTTTATTTTGTACCTTTGCATCAGCAAAACGGAAATAGTGGAATATAAGTTCTGAGGTGTCATAACAATATGTATTAGTTAAGATTTGGTTAAATGAAAATAATAGTTAGTTTATAGTCAATAAGCAGCCGCCTGTGATAGGTAGCTGCTTTTCTTATATATAATATATAATAGGTATAAGAATCTAAGAGAAGTATGAAAATGTCTTAATATAATCATAAGAATCCATCATTTTATATTAATTTCTATTAAAATATTAATATTATTCCCGAAAATAGTTGGTACTTTGAGATATTTTTATTATTTTTGGAGTGTAAATAATAAGTTTAACAATATAAAATAGGAGATACAACAATGAAGTATATCAAATTAGCCTTAATTCCGCAACACTATAATTTAAC
>NZ_QUCG01000146.1:0-311 GCF_003473645.1 Prevotella sp. AM23-5
TCTCTTCTCTTTAATTCTATTCTCGTGACAGTGAATCATACGTTTATAAAATTCTATCATCTTTTCATTAACGAAAACAGAATCATATTTACCTATATAGTAATCTCCATTTAAGAGTTCGCTGACGTGTATTCGCACAACGTCTTGCGTCCAGTTATCTATAAAAAGATAATAGGTTTCACGATTAGGATGTACCATAAGGTACTCGTAGAAGTGGAATTTATCATTTTTAATAAATGTCACTAAGCAACCTTTTGTTAACTGACTTATGTCTTTTAATACTTCCATACCTATTTCTCCTTTGCTTTAAC
>NZ_QUCG01000146.1:321-2843 GCF_003473645.1 Prevotella sp. AM23-5
ACCTATTTCTCCTTTGCTTTAACATTATACACTCCGTTTATAACTTCTACTTCATAACAATCTGGACAATAGTGTTTACCATCTATCATTTCCCAATCAGAGTAGTCACCAATATCAATTTCTTTGTTGTCGAATAGCGCAGAGCAAGTATCTGTACCGCCAAATACTTCTCCGCATCTATCGCAAACAATCTGATACATTGTAATTGGTCTATACATAACTATTCTTCGTTACATAAAGTTTCTACAACCTTTGTTCTTGTGGTTTTTGTTGCAGGGTCATATTCGTCATGAAAAGCCTTTGCCACACCTTTTTTATTGGTAAAATAAACCACTCTGCCACCATCATAGAAACGATATACGGTTATACCATCCACAACAAATAGCTTCTCTACCTTAATTTCATTAATAGAGTCTGATGTTGGAATATTAATTCCTTTGTTCTCTTTACAAGAAACGAGCAGGAATATAACCGCTACAAATAATATAATCTTCTTCATACGCTAATCCTTTTTCCAATATTTACCAATTAAATAACCTATAACTCCACCCATAAAAGCTATAGATAGAATAGATAGGGTAAGCATAACATAAAATACTGACATAACTATTTCTCCTTTCTCATTTTAGTACGCATCATAAAATAGAATGCGAAATTATCGAAATCAAACCTGTCTCCAGTTGTGCCATGAAAGCGATACTTCGTAAAGCACTTCTTGCACTCACAGACCATCATATAGCCGTAAGGAGTATCACACCATCCAATGATGTTTCTTGCATCATCGTCATAACTTTTGTTGTCACAATTCTCATTAGGGCAATTAATTCCTTCACTATACTCTATAGACTCCCAATTACTAATCTTCATCGGGAGCATTTCTTCCATTATACTTTTATCTGCCATAACTATTCCTCCACCTTCACACCGAAATGAGTACCATCAGCAAAGGTATAATCTTTCATGAGACTATAAAATGACCAGCCGCTATTTCCACTTAATGACATATAATCGCCGTTATCTACAGCAGTAATTAAGACATAATATCCATCTTTTTTGTCTTTCACCCAACCGAACGGCTGATGCTTCTTCATCTCAGTCCAACATTCTTCTACATTGGCAAAAGGGCGGTACTTTGCTTTCGCCTTACTATCAGGCTTAATACGGTACTCTATATTTTTCCAAAACTCAATCTCCTTCATTTCCGTCCAATCATTCGGAACATCTGTACCTTCTACGGTACTCGGTTTTGTTCGACACTCAATTATCTTTCCTTCTGCGTAAGCCTGAATAATAGGCAGTATTTCTTTAGCTTCGTCTTTTGTCATACTCAATCCTCCAAATCCATTAATTTCCACCTAGCATATTCTTCTGCCACACTAGGTGCGTTTAGTGCATGCATAGCCAAAAGATAACCTTCGCTAGACGTTATATATTTCCCAAAAGCATCACGGTAATCTATATCTTCCTTCATGCTTTGTATTACAGATTCTTTACTCATTGCTTATCCTCCTTTGTCTTAAACATAGGGTCATCTTGCCACCAACTAACATATTTGCCTGTAGCAATATCTTCCTCTATCGGCTCTGTTTTGTCAATTTCCATACATGCAAGTATAACACATTGTGCTTTTGTTCTTGCATTTGCAAATGAACCAGAAGGAAGTACAGCCTGCCATCCGATATTATCAATTCTCAATATTATTGGCGAGTGGTGTTTGTAATATAATTGATACATTCCGCTTCTGATTCTTTCCGTTTTTATTCCTGCTTGTCTTACCATCCCTTTTCTTTTTTTTACCCTCTCCCTGTTGCTAAAGAGAGGGTGGTTAACTAATTAGAATTACTAGTTGGTATTTTAATGCCCATACCTTTCATTCTGTATTCAAGGGCATTGAGATACTTATCCATACTTTGTGATTGCAAGCGCATCAATTTATACTGATAGTCTCCTACCTTCTCACGGAAACCATCTTTACACAATGCTTCATTAAGCTTAGTAAGGCGATCATCCAACTCATCACGCTCAACACAAAGTCTATCTATAAAATTATTATAAGGTTTGTAAGCATTATCAAACACACTCTTAGGAGACCAAGACTTATATCCGTCCTTGTACTCTACCAAGTAGCCATCTTCCTCAACGGTTGCTGGCTTAATTTCTCTACCAAGCACTTTTTGTGCTTCTACCATAGTCATAGGCTCTGCCATAATGACCTTTGTTCCAATGTACTGTTTCATAAATTATCTATTTTATATCCCATAAGGGATGGTTATTACTCGTTAACTTCAACAAACTCACCATCTTTCAGTTGATACCAAGTATCAGCCTTGATATTCTCTCCATCAACGTACTCAGTTTTAACGCATACTGGGACATAACGATTCTTCTCGTCATTCCATTCCCATTCTGCAAGAGTTATCCAAGAACCTACTTTCGCTTTGGCTCTAGATTTATTACCTGCACACATGACAACAGAATCTTCTCCAGTGCTGTCAATCTGAGCAGAGTAACCGCTAGAACCA
>NZ_QUCG01000147.1:0-2815 GCF_003473645.1 Prevotella sp. AM23-5
TCATAATAAAGAACCATGGTTCGATAAAGACGGTAAATTATGCAAGGAAGGAGTTTTGTGTATCTACCCTAGCAAATCAATGCGTGATTGGGAGAAGTTTGCTTGGAAGAAAGGCGATGTGCTAGCTGGTGCTTTTGGCGCATCATGCATCTTCGATAAGTGGGCAAATGACGATTATACTAGATTTGATGCAAAGTTTGTAACCCCTAAGAGTAGAGGTACTACCTTCGAAGTAGAGGATTGGTGCAAGATTACAAATGAGGCGTGCATCAGGCAATATATCCGCGATATTGAGGAGGATAATGGTGGTAAGCTAAACCTCACCACTTTGGAGATTGAGAATAATCAACCAGAGTTCAAGGATGGGGATATTGTTTGTATCTCGGGCATGGGGTATCTTGCTTGTGGTATAGTCAAAAGCATAGACAATTCATCTAAGAAGCTGGAATACTATGCGTTAAATGATATGAGCACCTTGAAAACAGATGACTGGTTATCATTTGAAGATAAGCACATACAGCCTATTACAGAGACTCAACAAATAATTCTCTTTGAGGCTCTAGCTAAGGAAAATAAGGCTTGGAATGCAGAGACAAAGACTTTGGAGGACTTGCCAAAGAAGTGCGAGTTCAAGCCTTTCGATAAGGTACTTGTTAGAAATACAGATACAGAAGAATGGTTCCCAGGGTTCTTTGAGAAGTTTGATAGTACTTGGAATAATCCATATCATATAATGAACCGCCGTAGTATGACAGATTTTGCTTTTAAGCAGTGCATTCCTTACGAGGGAAATGAGCATTTGTTAGGTACAACTGATGAATGGAAAGGATGAAAAGAGATTTGTGGTTGTTACTACACGCCAAATGGATCTTAAATTGGACGAGTGATTTAGGGGATTTCTGTAATAATCATCCGTCTGACCGCTGTGCTTATAATATTTATTTAATAATGTGTAAATTAATTGGATGGTTATGATAGACGATAAGAAAATAAGAACTGCTGCTGTGAAATCTACAAATTATTTAAAAGGTATATGTGATTTTACAGTAATTAATGCTTCTGAAGAAGGCTTCAAGACTGGTGCTAAGTGGGCTATCAATGAGCTTCTGAAGGACTTGTCTCATCCTGCTAGCGAAGTTCCTAGAAATGACAATGGTAAGATTCTCGCATTCTCAAAAGTTAATAGTAATATTAAGCTCTACGATATGAACGCTATGTTAAATGAAACTGCTTGTGATACATATCAAGAAATGTGGGAAATTAGAGTTAGAATATATACTTTTACTGATTGGGTATTCGTAGATGAACTGTTAGACTTGATTACGAAAGGAGGTGAGCAATGAAAGAACTTAAAGATTTGGTGGCTGGTGATGATGTGCTAGTTGTAGGTAGGTATCGCAGATGTATCGCCAAAATTGATAAAGTAACAAAGACTCAAATTGTTGTTAATAACGCTAGATTTAGAAGAGATTCGGGCTGGCAATGCGGTGGTGATAGATGGAATGTTAGAAAAATATCTGTTCCTACAGAAAAGGAAATATCAGATGTTAAAGAAGAGAATCTTCGTAAGACTCTCATCTACGCTATCAGTTCTTTTGATTTCAAACGCTTATCAACAGATGAGTTAAAACAAGTGTACAATATTGTAAAAGGCAAAGAAAATGAAAAAGAATAAACACTCATTAAAGATAAGTCGTAGCTTCTTTGGCGATACTACCCTTGATGGTTATCCTATAGATACATATTCGAATGATGAATTGAAGATTCTAAAGAACCTGCTAACAAAGGTTCTGTGTGAAGTAAATGAATATATAAAAGACTAGGCGTATGAATGGATTAATGTCAATGATTGGTATGCAAACTGAATTGGAATACCAAATGGGTGATGATTTTCCTTTTGGTTCTCCAAGCCCTAGACTTGGTACACCAAATGGCAACATTCCTTCTGATAAACAGAAGTGTCAGCCAAAGGCACAGCATGAGTTTACAATCAAGGGTGTTAAGATTATGGCAGCTTCTAAGAAGGATGCTATTAAGAAGTATAATCATCGTAAAAAGTAAAGCGTATGGATAAATTAGGTTATATACCAGGAGATTTGGTGATGACAAACGGAGCACCACTAGGTACAGAACAGGATGTCGTTTACCGAGTAACATCATCAGACCCATCAAAGACTTTGAAGTTGGACGATGGAACGGTTATGAAAGGTGTTGTTCGCTTAGAGAATCTTGAAGGTGTTGAATTTGGAGACAAAGGTTATCTCTTCGGAGATTGCTGTGCTTGGGTTAAGGATATTGTTCCTATCCCTCTTACGCCCGCATTTTTGGAGAAGAATGGATGGAAGAAAGAAATGTATCATGATTGGCGGCATTACTTTCCACTAGAAAGAACTCTTTTATATCTATCTAAAGGTGTAGATATAGATGGTGCGTTCACGGTGTGTGCTGGTCTGAGTCACATCGCTTGCATTAGCTTTGTTCATCAGTTACAGCACCTTTTCTTTAGTTTGAATATTAATCACGAAATGGAGGTATAGTTATGGCATTAGAAGTTGTAGTTTTAGATAAGGATGAATATAAGGCACTTATTGATAATCAAACTGATGATGATGAATTAGAGTATTTGAAAGCTTGCCAATATGCTTTAGAATCCTTTAATAAAGTCAGAGGTTTATGCCCTAAATGTAAAAAATCCGTTGTAATTGACGGGTGGGCATGTCCCTGTTGCGGATATGATTCAAGTGGTGAAGAATTATATAAATATGGTGATTAACTGCCTTCGGGCAATAAAATATAAAGATATGACAGAAGAAAG
>NZ_QUCG01000148.1:0-1900 GCF_003473645.1 Prevotella sp. AM23-5
AAAGATTCGTGAGATTCGAGAGATTCGTGTTCAAAAATCAACATTCAACATTAATAATTAAGTCTATGGATTTACGAAGTTACACCAAGCAGGAGTTAGCCCTGCTCTATTTTCCGGATTCCGACCCGGACGTGGCAAGATCCCATCTGATGAGATGGATAGTAAGATGCACCCAGCTCTATGAGCAGCTGCTGAAGAGTGGATACACCAAGAACAGCAAGGAGTTCAATCCCCTGCAAGTATCCTATATTTTCTTCCATTTGGGAGAGCCCTGATATTTATCAGTGATAATCGGTGAGTATCGTGGAGCAACATTGAGCATCGGTGAGTTGGGAATGAGAAATGTTGTATCTTTGCATTGTGATTCAGAAAGAAGAACATTAACCATTAACACTTAAAAACTATGTTGCTTTACGTACTAAAACTAAATCAGAACGCCAAGATGCCAGAGGCATACGGCAAGTACTACGCCTATCCAGTCATCACGCAGACGGTAGGTACCGACGGCCTGGCCGGACACATGGCTAGCCACAACACTCCTTTCTCCAAGGGAGCCATCAAGGGCATGATTACCGATATGGTATCGTGCATCAAGGAACTCACCTTGCAGGGTATCGCTGTGAAGATCGACGACCTCGCCATCTTCTCCATCGGCATCCGCAACAAGGAGGGAGCTGCCTCGGAGAAGGAGTTCACCATCGCCAAGAACATCGACGGCTTCCGTCTCCGTGCTCGTGGCACCGGTGAGTTCAGCGCCAAGACCATCAACCTCGATGCTACGCTGAAGAAGGTCTCTGCTCTGTTAGGGGATGGCACCACCACGGATACCAACCCGGATACCGGGAAGGATACCACTGGTGGAGACAACACCAGCCAAGGCGGTAGCGGAACCACAGGTGGTGACAACACCAGCCAGGGTGGTAGCGGAACCACTGGAGACGATAATGTAAGTTTGTAGTAAGCCTAGCCTCCTGGCATCTGAAACAAGAGAAAGCGCATCGGCAGGATGCAGTCCGGAGTAATCCGAGGGCACATCAGGAATGAGTTCATCATTCAACATTCAACATTGTCAATTCATCGCCCTGAACGGATGCTTGCTCATCCTGCCCGCTTCCATCTTGTCTTCCCACACTAATCATTAATCACTAATCATTAATCATCATGAAAGTAAACTGGAAATCCGTCATCAATTTCGTCATCACTGTCCTCACCGCCGTCCTCAGCACCTTCTGCATGCAGAGCTGCAAGTGATAGCGTCTGAACACGAATTACACGAATCGAACGAATCATATCTGTTCAAAGGACATATTCGTGTCATTCGAAAGATTCGTGTTCAGTTAAATATCTATTCAAAGGACATATTCGTGTCATTCGAGAAATTCGTGTTCAGTTAAATCAAAACACTTTGCGTTCGTATTCCAATCCGTCAGAGTGGCCAAAATTATAGAGAATACCGAGTTTAAATCCTGTAGCTTTGAGATAATTATATACTTGACTTCGATGAGAATCATTGAGTTCTGAAACAGCTTTCAGTTCAATAATAATATCACCATAACAGACAAAATCAGCTCGATAAGTCTGCTTTAATTCATGTCCTTCATAGAAGACTTTAAGTTCTTTCTCACGTTCAAAGGGGATGCCTCGCTTAGCAAATTCAATAGCCAAGGCTTCCTGATAAACGGCTTCAAGGAATCCTGAACCCAATACATTATACACATGCATTGCAGCCCCAGTGATGTTATATGATTCTTTACTACGGTATATCATAATCTCTATATTTTTTAACACGAATTACACGAATCGAACGAATCATATCTGTTCAAAGGACATATTCGTGTCATCCGAGAAATTCGTGTTCAGTTAAATATCTGTTCAAAGGACATATTCGTGTCATTCGAGA
>NZ_QUCG01000148.1:1910-2579 GCF_003473645.1 Prevotella sp. AM23-5
AGGACATATTCGTGTCATTCGAGAGATTCGTGTTCAGTTAAATATCTGTTCAAAGGACATATTCGTGTCATTCGAGAAATTCGTGTGCAAAATTAAACATTAATTCTTAATAATCCAAAGAAAACAATGAAGAATCCAAGAAAAATCGATCTGATTGTGGTACATTGCAGTGCCACACGTGTTAACCAGGACTTCCCAGTTGAAGCCTTGGAAGCCTGCCACAAGGCACGTGGTTTCCACTCCATCGGTTACCACTATTACATTACAAAGGATGGCATGGTCTATCCCTGCCGTCCAGAAAACGAGGTGGGGGCTCATGCCCGCCACTACAACGCCCACAGCATCGGAATCTGCTACGAGGGTGGTCTCGACGAGAAAGGCAAGCCTGCCGACACTCGCACTCCAGCCCAGAAGGATTCTCTGGAAGACCTCCTCTACGGTCTCTCCCTCGACTATCCCGATGCCGAGATCCTAGGCCATCGCGACCTCCCCTGGGTTCGCAAGAGCTGTCCTTGCTTCGATGTCAAGGAATGGCTGAAAGAAATCGACTTCCATCTCTAGAAAATGCTCCTCATCTGAAACAGATGGGGAGTTTTTTTATAAAATATATTAAATGGTTTCAACTGCCGGATACAGCTACGCTTCCCCTGAGAAGAGGTAGCTTCCCGA
>NZ_QUCG01000149.1:0-2533 GCF_003473645.1 Prevotella sp. AM23-5
CCACCATCACGGCTCTTGTAGCCAACTACATTCACAATGTTAAAGGTTTCAATGTAGCGGTCATTGACTGTGACGAACCACAGCACAATATCGCAGACCTGCGTGATGAGGAAATGGAACTCATCAAGGACAGCGTTTATTTCAAGGCACAAGCCTGTGAGCATTTCAAGAAGTTGGGCAAGAAATCCTACAGTGTTACGAGAAGCAATGCACTCAACGCACTTGATGACGCAGAGAAAGTGTTGGAGGAATCTGAGGTTGAACCCGACTTTATTTTCTTTGACATGCCGGGAACAATCAAAAGCGAAGGTGTCATGAAGACCTTGTCACAGATGGATTACATCTTTGTTCCTGTCAGCGCTGACCGCTTTGTGATAGAAAGCGCATTGAGTTTTGTCCAGTTGTTCTACGACAACCTTGTGACTCCGGGCTTGTCTGTCACCAAGGAACTTGCATTCTTCTGGACGATGGTTGACAAACGAGAACGCACGAATTTATATGAAGTGTATGAAGGAATGTTTGCTTCTCTCGGCTATTCACTTCTCAACACACGACTTCCAGACAGCAAGCGTTTCAGAAGAGAACTGTCGGAGAATCGAAAGGCTGTGTTCCGTTCCACCATCTTCCCCGCAGACCCGAATCTGTTGCGAGGGAGTGGCATCAAGGAATTGTCTGACGAAATTTGTGAAATTATAAAAACATAATGCCTATGGTAAGCAGAAAAATTAACACCGATGCAATAGATGAAAGTCTGCTCATTGCCTCTGTTGGCAAGAGCAAGATAGGCACGACAACGGCATCCATCCTTAATGGAGCCTCTCAAAACCAAGTGAGGGATACCGAAGAGAAAGAAGAGGGTGAAAAGAAAAATCCACGTTCACAGATGGATAAGCCTGCAGCCCCACGCAAGCCATCCAAGGTTTCTTCTGAAAGTTATGATGCTGCATTTCTCAAACGAAACGAGATAAAGACTCGTCAATGCGTTTATATCAGTCGTGAGATACACAAGAGAATTTCGAGGATTGTCAGTGTGCTCGCAAAGCATGAGTTGACAGTTGGTGGTTATATCGACCTTATTCTTGAGAGACATCTTGAAGAGAACCAGGACGAAATCAACGGCTTGCTGAGAAAAGAGATAGATGACTGGAATGTATGACACATAAAAAGGAATAAGCATGACAATGGAAAGTATATTCATGATAGTTTTGGTTGCATTCAATGTCTGGACTATCTATTTTTACAACAAGTTGCTCCTTGAAGTAGCGAACAATAAGGAAGAAGAGGAAAAGCCCTCCATCGACCCTATGGCACTCGTTGGCAAAAGCCTTTTCAAGGTGTCCCAACTGCGAAAGAAAGAAGAAACGGAACAGAAACAAACTGAGTCTGAGCCAGTATTAGAGAATGATGTGACATTCGAGGATTCTCCAAAGAACACAGCAAGGATTCCTGACGAACAGCTTGACGATGTGTTTACGAATGTTCGCATAGAGGACGTTGATGTGAAATATTCTGACGATGAGGGTGATGCCGATGTGCCGCAAGCCAAAGGGTCAAGTTTTGAAGACATTGACACAGCCGTAAAGACGGTCAAGGCTTCAAAAGCTACGGACAAGGAAAAACGACATGCAGGAAAAGTCTTCCATGAGATGGATGGCAACCAATTCTATGAGAAATTCATGGAGAACAGCAAGGAGTGCAAGAAGAACATCCATGATTTCGTCACCTTTTACCTGCAAGGACATAAGATAGAACAAACGTCCAAGCCAAAGAAGGAGTTTAAAGTGCCAGATAGCATAGAGGACTTCAATATCCTTGATTTTGTATAACAATAAAATTTAGAGAACAATGGAAAGAAACAGAAAAAGAAAGAATGGTGAGACAAAAGAATACATCAGTATTCAGTCCACTGTAAATGTAACAGTGTCATCCCAAGCTGAAAAGAAAGTTGGGTATATAGACAAGTTTATGTCCAAAGCTGATTTTACCGCAAGAAATGGTAAACAGGTATGCATCAAAGAAGAGACACATGAGCGCATTATGAAGTTTGTGAATGTGGTTGGTAAAGGACAGGCTACTGTAGCAAGTTTCATAGACAACATCATCAACGAGCATTTTGCTATCCATGCTGCCGAAATCAAGGCTGCATTTGATGAGGGACTCAAGGCATATCGCCTCTAACAATAATTTTAAAGTACACCAATGAAAAAGAAAGACTACGGCTAAAATCTCAGCTCGCCACTGAATCCACAAGTCGGCATCATGCCGCATGAGTAAACAAAAGTATCAACCGCCAGACGGGACAATCCAATCCCCAAGGCACAGACAAAAAACGATTTATGAACAAGAAAAACAGAATCATTCTTCTCGCTGCGATGATTGTCGCAGCCGTATCACAGACATTTGCGCAAGGCAACGGACTTGCAGGTATCAACGAGGCAACAAGTATGGTGACCTCCTATTTCGATCCAGGAACGAAACTCATCTACGCCATCGGTGCCGTGGTAGGTCTCATCGGAGGCATCAAGGTGTATGG
>NZ_QUCG01000015.1:0-70909 GCF_003473645.1 Prevotella sp. AM23-5
AAGGTGATACTGGGTCATCGTGACCTGCCTGGCGTGCAGAAGGCATGCCCCTGCTTCGATGCCACCAAGCTCCAGCCGCTGCTGGAGGTATAGGAATGGAATCAGAAAAAATCATCCCCCAACCTGCAAACTGCGGGCTGGGGGATTTGTATTATGTGATAGAAAGAGTTATGAATGTCTATCAGCCAGTTTTCCCGCTTTTTATTTGGTCGTTTCAGGAAAAAAGCGTAATTTTGCGGCGAAACTAGATGTTGAATTAAATGAATTGCGTATGAAACAGGTAGAAGAAAGATACATCAGCTTGCTGACCGACTTCGGCTTCAAGCGAATATTCGGAACGGCAATGAACAAGGATTTGCTCATTTGCTTCCTCAACAGCTTGTTTAATGGCAGACAGGTTGTGAAGGATGTGTCGTATCTGAATCCGGAGCATGTGGGAGATGTCTATACCGACCGCAAGGCCATCTTCGACGTGTATTGCGAAGGAGAAAACGGCGAGAAGTTCATCGTGGAAATGCAGAATGCCTACCAGGCTTATTTCAAGGACCGCTCCCTCTTCTACTCCACTTTCCCGATTCGCGAGCAGGCACCCAAGGGGAATGACTGGGATTTCAAGCTCAATCATGTCTATACTGTTGCGCTGCTCAACTTCAACATGAACGAGGATGCCTTCGACAAGGAGAAAATTCGCCATCATGTACAGTTGTGCGATACCGCTACCCACAAGATTTTCTACGACAAGCTGGAGTTTATCTATGTAGAGATTGCGAAATTCAATAAGACACTAGGAGAACTGGAAACGCTCTACGAAAAATGGCTCTATGCGCTGAAGAACCTCTATAAGCTTACCCAGCGTCCGAAGGAGCTGTGCGACAAGGTATTCGACCGTCTCTTTGAGGAAGCCGAGATTGCCAAGTTCACACCTCAGGAAATGAGGGAGTATGAAGCAAGTAAGATGGCATACCGGGATATCAAGAACTCCATTGATACGGCGAAGCAAGAAGGTCTTGCAGAGGGTATGGAAAAAGGTATGAAAAAAGGTATGGAGAAAGGTATGAACCAGAAAGCCCTGGATATTGCCAGGAACATGCTTGCTGATAGCGTTGACATCAATCTGATTATGAAGTATTCCGGTCTTACCCAGGAACAGATAGAAAAATTGAAATAAGATATTATCTTAGAGGTAACAGATAAGAAATCCCCCCATCCCATCGATATGCTGACTATTGCCTGGGGCTGGGGATAACATATCCCCAAAGCATAAAGAGGTTAGGTCAGTTTTTGACGGCGGATTGCAAATCCGCCGGAACGCCTAACGGAGGAAAGGCATATCCGGCGCTACGGAAAATTATCTTGGAGAAAGAGTAATCTCTCTCCAAGATAATTCGAAAAAGATGACGTAATGGATATTATTATGTCAACGTATAGTACATTTTCTATGGCATATTGAATATAATAATCCGCAAGGAACCATTACTTTAATTTTGCCTTCTTACATAACTTATACTGCACGCCAATTACATCGCCCTCCATTAGAGTCAGTTGTAGCGAAACAAAGTTTTGCCGTAAGACCTGCACCACTAGCAGCAAGTAGAACTTTTACTTTAGTTTCAACTCCTAAACATCCTACAGCGGTTCCGTAATTCCACTTGCCGAAAATATAAGTCTTGCATGTATATACAGGAGTTATTGCTGCATTTGACTGACAATAAAACAAAACATTACTATTCTCCTCTCTAGGCATAAAAGCGTCATATCCTTCTGTATTCCCATATGTCTCTATATGTCCATATTGATCCCCTAATGCTCTACTAGAAGTGAGTCTAGAAACAATGTTGCTTTTTTTTACTCTCTTGTATAGATGGTTTTACATCTGTCAGAGTAATAGGTTTCCCTTCTTTGTTGCATTTTGCAATGGCTTCATTGGCAACTTTCATCTCGTTTAATGCATTTTTGTACATTTCTTCGCTGATGCCCATCGCTTCCGCTTCTTTTTGTGATATAGTTAAACTATAAACACTATCTTTTAAAGATACAAATTCAGACAACTTTATGTTTGCTGCTCTTTGTTCTCTTTGCTTAGGAGTGAGTTCTGAAAAATCAGCCTCAGATAGTCCAAGTTCCGATGCAGTGCAAATGCTATTCTTTTCTGAAGATGCTGTTGATGAAATGTTCTGCTCTTTTTGTGAGCAAGACAAGAACAGCAGGGAGAAGAAGAATGCGCTGATTAATTGAAATTTAAATTTTTTCATACCGTCAATTGTTTGTTGATAATAGGTTTATTACTTAATGATTTCGGCTACAAAGATAATGAAAAGTTCGCAAAAACGAGAGATTTACTTCAAAAATCTACGCAAAATAACGTAAAAAGTCTGTGTGCTAATACTTTTATAAAAAAATATGCCCTCTTGCTTCGCAGCAAAAGGGCATACGCTTAGTTTTCATTATTTGATTTGTGTAAGTCAATAATTGAACCAAATTTAATAACTATTCTTATCGACCTATTTTTTTAAAACTAAATCTTATAAACCTAATCTTACAATAAGCCTATTCTATAGATCTAACCTAGTACAATTAAACTAATTTGATAGTTATTCAATTCTAAGTTATCCCGTATAAGATGACTAATAACTCAATTTTGTTGTCTCACCATTTGGGCTAATCACAATATTGTTCTTCACCTTCAAGTTATCTACCGAATCATAAACAAGAGGCTTGTCGTCCTGAGAACGCAGAGTGAATACATTGTTCTCGATGGTGATGTTGCGGTGAACAGCACCTGCCTTCTTGCGGTTTTCTGGATTGATCCAGATAGTAGAACTAGCGCAACGATTGAAAGTATTGTTGCGGATGATGAGATTGTGAACAGGACCCGATTCAAACCAGCTGCGAGCATCGTCTGCCACGAGAATAGCACTCATCTGCATTCCGTAGAAATAATTGTCCTCGATAACAGATGGCTGACGGGTGGTAATGAGAATACCACGAGTAGGAATACGGCTGAAGTGGCAACGTGCAATGTGTACACGAGGAGTCCAGGTGATATTCTCCACTACACGTGTTCCATTCTTCAATAGATTCGCTGGTACTGGCTTGGTGAGCGTAATCTCTATCTCGCGAGGAGAAACCATCTTGGCACTCTTTACCTTGAAGGTACCCTCAGCAAGAAGTGTTTCAGGATTTACGATTTCAATGTCATCGCCGCTGTGGAATGACTGGAAACCATAGGTCTGATGATGCATATAGCGCAGGAGCAGCTTGTTGGCAGAGGTTGCACGAACAATCTGCAAATGTGTTCCATGCACATTGATAGGGTCATCATGAGCACCGGCAAACTTGGTATCGGTAATATCTACCAGTCCACGGCAGCCGGAAATCTGGATAAAGTCGGCAAATCCTGCATTGGTTCTACCGCTTCCCTCTTCTGGTGCAAACCAGCAGCGGTGGATAGAAATGTTTTCAGAAACCTGACCTACAACACCGAAGTTGCTGAGATAATAGATACGTACATTGTCCAGACGAACATTCTTTGACTCCCAGATAAGTCCGCAAGCCTCACGGCGGATAGCGTCGCGCATCTGGAAGACTGTACCTACAGGAACGGCAGGCTTCTTGTTGTATTTGATATAGAGCTTACCAGGCTCCATCTCGCGAGCCTCTACCACATTGTCGGTAGGACTCCAGTCACGCCAGGTAATATCCTTGATAGGATCATACCACTGCGCAATACCTCTGCTGAAAGCCCAGCCACGTCCGTACCATTCTACTTTACCGTCCTTGATGCGGTATTGTGAGGTAGGATGAGTGCGGCATATCATATAGTCCTTACCATCAGCCTCCACGGTCATTTCGGTCTGGGTAGGATGAGCATTGTCAATATTAAGATTACGGAGTGTGATGTTCTGACAGTTGTCGATGACAAATGCCGACATCTCGCCGTCGAGCATCAGTGTAGAGCCATTACCGTCGATGGTTACATTTCGAAGGCCACGCAGCAGCAGGGCGATGTGCTTTGAAGGATCTGCACACTCAACCTCTGACGTAGTATTCGAAATATAATATTTGCGTACGGTAGATTCCTCACGGGTAATGTTCCATACACCGAGTTCCAGCTTCAAAGTTACTGGACTTCCCTTCATGGTAGCAGCCTTTTCCAATGCGCTGCGGATAGCATTGGCTGCATTTCCGTTCTGGCTGACGCTGATAACCTTCTCAGCAGCACTTACAGAAATGAACGACAACAGTAAAAGCGACAGGGCAATCAGTCTTTCTTTAATAGTATTCTTCATTATAATGATACCTTTTCTATTATTCTTAATTTTAAGAAAGCCCGAAATCAGAAAAGATTCCGGGCTTTCCCCTTTTTCTGGCTAACTCCTGAAATAGGAGCTGGCAAGTTTATTTATTAAAACTAACAATTTTAATAGTCCAGATCTTTGTGTTGCCATTGGCAGCCTTTACGCTGAACTTGCGTTCCTTGGTCCAATCGTCTGGAGTACCCAAGTTAGCAGTTCCCTCAACAGGAGTAATACGAGCTGCTGTAGAAACAGTTACCTGCCCCCACAACTTGCTCTGAGTTACCTGGTTGCGTACTTCTGTAGAGAAGTCGCCGCCAGCTTCAGGAACGGAAACACTTACGCTGATGACGCCATTCTCAGAGTCAACAGTACTCTGGCAGTTCAAACGCTTTTCCTTTACCACAGGCTCGCCAGTGATAGGATCCTTGTCTGTACTAGCCCAACGGTGGTAGAGCTGTACGGCGCTGATTTCAGCCTCCTCGTAAGAAGGCAGATCCTCCCAACTACATGCTGTAAGAAGAGGCATGCAAATCAACAGAAACACCCACTTGAGTGTTGAAAGAGATATCTTTTTCATTTCTATTCGATTTTTTGTTTATTAATAATATTACTCCCATCCTGGGTTCTGGTCAGATTCGTTGATGGCAGAGTTTGCCTGAATCAATGACTTTGGAATTGGGAAGAGATAAGAGCGTGTATCGAATGTACGCTTATCATTTGACAGCTGAACATTACCGATATAGAAAGCAGAGTGGTCTGGCTTAATCTCGATGAATGTTGCAGGTTCTGTAAGCTCATTGATTACGCTACCAGGAGCCTTGCCATCGTTAGCCTCCTGACCATACTTACCCCAACGCAGCAGACTGAAGTACCAGTCGCCCTCCCAGAAGAGTTCTACACGGCGCTCAATCTTGTAGTCCTTCCATGCATCAGCAAGAGTAGATGCCTCAGAAGCAGGAAGACCACCATGAGTCTGGCGGGTCAGGTTGAGAGTTGCTACTGCATCAGATACCTTTTTCAGACGGAGCTGAGCCTCAGCCTTGTTGAGCAGGCAACGGCCATAGCGGAAGATAACCTTGTGGTAATCCGTATATACATTGTAGAATGGACGTGGATCCCAGTTGGTATAGATAGACTTGCGCATTGCGTAGTTGGTCAGAGGCACGTGGTCGTTGGCGTAACGGTTGGTTGCCCAGCGGCTGAAGTTACCACGAGTGTAAGTGGTGATATTCTCGCCCAGGTAAGTAGAACCGTCGTGAACGATAGAAGCGTCGAAACGCTTGTCACGGTGCTGATACATCAGGTCGCTGATGTTGGTACCAGCAGTCTTTACCTTGAATGCCTTGAAGTACTGACCACCGTCAAACTCTGCATCATCCTTGTGCTCGATGCTGGCAATAGCCTCGTCGCGGCTGATAGGAGTGGTGTTGTTGACGAACTGTGAAGCCTCATACCAGCGTACTGCCTTACCAGTCTCCTGGTCGATAACCAGATAGTCATCTACAAGGTTCTGGCTTGGAGTGTGGTCGAGCCAGCACTCAAAGATATCTGGATTCTTGAACAAAGGTCCGCAACCGTTCTTCTCAAGGTTTGAGTTGAGCAGGTTAGGGATGAGGTTGATCATATCAGTACCCTGTACGGTTGTATTGTCCTTGCTCCAGTACTGAGCCAGAATGATCTCTGGTGAAGAGTAAGCACCGTTCTGGTTGAAGATACTCTCATAGTTGGCATCGAGTGAAACACCTTTGAGGGCGTCAACTGCGTCGATAGCCTCCTGATAAAGGCTCTTGCCTGCCTGCAGAGATGCATTGTCGTTGGTATAAGCTGCAGCTGTAAGGCAAACCTCAGAGAGGAATGCATAGCCTGCATTCTTTGTAAGGCGACCAGCTTCTGCCTCTTCTGGCAGGTTAGGAATAGCCTCACGCAAATCGGTCAGTACGTGCTGGTAGCTCTCTACGATATCCTTGGTAAGAGGAAGATTGAACTCATCGCCGGTGGTGAGTACACGGTCCACCCAGATATAACGGCCAGCCTTGCGAGCCAGGTCGAAGTAAATCATGGCGCGCATCATCTTTGCCTCTGCTGTAAAGCGTGCCTTGTAAGCCTCAGGAATAGAAGATTCCTTCATCTTCTCGATGATGAGGTTACAGTTACGGATAGAGGTAAAGCGGCTGTTCAAACCACAATCATAGGTGTTCTCGATAAGACCACGAGCCTCACCCGGACAGTCGGCACGGCAGTTCACCATGTTGTTGGTGAATGTCTTGTCCCATGTAGAGAACCACTCGTAAAGGTCGAACGCATTGCCATAGTTTCCGATGACGAATGCATCAACAGTACCCTGTGTCTCCCAAACAGTTGTTTCAGGATAGCCTTCTGTTGGCTTGGTGTCGAGGAAATCGCTGCAGCTCTGAAGGCCGAGGGCTCCCATCAACAGAATTGGCAATATATGTTTATGTTTCATAATGAATATGCTTTTTAATTATTGTTAGAATTTAGAAGCCGATGTTCACGCTGATTGTATATACTCTTGAAATCGGATATGTATAACCGCTACCTGAACCTGACTCAGGATCGAATCCCCACTTCTTGGCAGGGCTGAAGGTAAGGAGGTTGTAGCCTGCGAGAGATACATTACACTTGGTAAACCATCCCAGCTTGCTGAGAACGGTACGCTTCAAGTCGTAACCGATAGAGAGGGTCTTCAAGCGCAGGTAGTGAGCATCAACCAACCAGAAGTTAGAGCTTACGAAGTTGTTGTTGCCGTTGAAACCTGCTGATGCATGCTGACGTGGGTAGAGACTGTTGGTATTGTCAGGTGCCCAGATATCCTTCTGGAAATCGTAAATCACTGGCAAATAGTTACTGTTACCACCCTGGAGAATGCCATCTACATAGAGGTTGTAGTTGGTAGCACCCTGCCACAACATATTGAGCGACCATCCCTTGTATTCCAAATCTACATTGAAACCGTAGTTAGACTGTGGAGTTCCACCTGAACCCTGGCGATACTGGTCATCACCATCAATCTTACCGTCACCGTTGAAGTCGTAATACTTCAAGTCACCGGCCATCAAGTTGGTTGAGCCATTACGCTTAGGACTGTTCATAACGTCCTCATAGTTCTTGTAGAAGCCGAGGTTCTTGTAGTAAACACCAGAGTAAGCACCTACCTGTGTGCTGCGCTTATATGGGTTCTTCAATGAAGTCTCGCTCTCGTTAGGGTTGATGTTCCAACGGTCATCGTAGAAAGTGAAGTTGGCAGAAACACCATACTTCAAGTCACCGATGTTGTCCTTCCACTGGAGTACGAACTCAGCACCACGGCGGATGCTCTCACCGTCTGACTTCACGTAAGGAAGGTTCTTGCCCAGAGGAGCTGTATAACCTACGTTTGAAGGTGAAGCGATGTAACCTGTTGTAACCTTGGCAAAGTAATCGATAGATCCTGACAAGCGACTGTTGAGTGTAGCGAAGTCAACACCGATGTTGAAGTCCTTGGTGGTGTACCAGGTCATATCTGGACTGATAAGGCCACCCTCATAGAAGCTTGAGTACCACTTGCCGCCGAGGTAAGCACCACGGGTATTCATACCATAAGAAGATACATAAGCGAAACGTCCTACATTGCCGTCCTGACCGATCTCACCGTAAGAAGAACGGATCTTCAAGAGGTTGAGCACCTTGTCGATACCGAGGTTCTTGTAGAATGCCTCATCAGATACTGCCCATGCAGCAGAGCCAGAGAAGAAGGTTCCCCAACGCTTGTTCTTTGGGAAGTAATCACTACCGTCATGACGCATATTCACCTCGAACATGTAGCGAGAATCATAGTCGTACTTCAAACGGCCGATAAAGGCTGCACGGCGATAACCTACACCCTCTTGTGAACCGTTGGTAGCTGTATCTACAGGACCTGAATTCATCTGGTCAACGTCGAAGAGGTATGAGTTACGAGCCAAAGATGAGTTGTCGTAATCTGAACCGCTGGCCTCAACACCGAAGGTTGCACCTACAGTATGCTTCTCAAAGAAGGTACGAGAGTAGTCAACGAAGAACTGAGTATTGAAGTTGCTGCGGTAGTAAACGTTCTTGCTCAAGCTAGGCTTGTTGGCAGTAGCAGGATTGCCCTCCCAGTCGTATGTCTGTGCAGACTTATTCCATGTCTTGTTGCGGTCGTTCACGATACCGTAGCTGGTGAGCGCCTTCAGGGTAAGTCCCTTCACCCATGGCACCTCCCAGATCAGGTTGAGGTTACCACGTACAGAACTGATTTGCTCCTTATAGTAACCGCCATCACCGCTGATGTCAACGAGTGGGTTATCGGTAGTACCGCTGTAAATCTGTCCGTACTGGTTGTAAGCAGGCTCCCAAGGGCGCTTGTTCTGAATGTGCGACCATACTGTGTAATATCCACGACCAGAAGCAGTTGCAGGTTCCTTTGTATCCACGATGTAAGCATCTACACCCGTCTGTACCTTTAAACCAATCTGCTTGAAGGTAGCCTCCATGTTGGTACGGAAGTTGTAGCGCTGCATGTTGTTGGAGTTGGTGCGATAGATAGACTCCTGGTTGTAGTAACCCAGACCAGTGTAAATCTTCATCACATCATTACCGCCTGCTACAGAGAGATTGTGGCGCATTTCAGGAGCGAAAGCACGCATACATACGTCCTGCCAATCTACATTAGGATGACCCTTTGGATCAGAACCGTTGCGGAAGAGTTCCAATTCTTCCTTAGAGTACTGAGGGGCACGTCCGTCATATTCCAGACCGCGGTTCAGATAGGTAGCTGCTGTGTAAGAATCTACCTTATCCTGCAAGTCGGCTGGCTGAGAGAGTGTGTAGTTGAAGCTATAGTCAATATTCAACTTGCCTGTAGCACCCTTCTTGGTAGTTACCATGATGATACCGTTGGCAGCTCGTGCACCGTAGATAGCGGTAGCAGAAGCATCCTTCAATACAGTTACCTGGTCGATATCATCTGTATTCAAGTTCTGGAAGTCACGCTCCTCACAGATAATGTTATCGATAACGTAGAGAGGTGTGCCACCACCACGGATCTTGATAGATGCCTTGGCATTGATACCACCACCTGACTGCTGCACGATAAGACCAGGAGCACGTCCTGCCAAACTCTGTGTAATATTAGGTACAGGTACCTTAGCGATGTCATCTGCCTTTACAGAAGAGATGGCAGATGTAGTCTTTCTCTTAGAAGTAGTACCGTAACCTACTACAACTACTTCGTTGAGGGTTTTAGAATCTTCATAGATTACAACATCCAAAGGTTGACCTTTGAACTTCACTTCCTGTGTTACATAACCAATGTAGGAAACAACAATAGTCTGTCCGTTTTCTACACCAGAAATGGTAAATACACCATCCAGGTCAGTTACAGCTCCTGTCTTATCGGAACCTTTCACCTTGACCGTTGCACCAATAATTGGTTCACCAGCAGCGTCCTTTACCACACCCTTGCAAACAGCACCCTGCTGTGTTACCTGGGCTACACCAAATGTACTTGAGGAAGGAACAGTACTCGCATTGGCGCCACCTACTAAAATCGTAGATAGTAATAGGGTCATGCCAAACTGACTTTTTTTGCTCATAATTGTTTGGTTTTAATTGTTATATTATGTAGTTTTATAAGATAATCAGATTCTTAATAATATAATTGTCTGACTAAGTTTATATATTGATTCAATTAATAATTCTTATTGCTTAGGCTTATTATATTTAATAACCGGTTGCAAATTTACGATAAATTTTAATAAGTTGTCTAAAAAAAAGTTAATAAATGCAAATGGGGCGAAAAAACATATAAAACTTGCTTTTTCGCCCCTCTTTATCCTTATTTATATATAGGAGAGGGGCGTGGACTTATGATACACCCTCATCTTCATCTTTTTCTCTCTCCATACCTTTTCCTTTCCTTCTTTTTGAAAGAAAATCCCAGAAATTCTTGGCTGTTTCAATAAAAAAGCGTATCTTCGCAGCAGATAAAAAATGGATTTATGTGTTGAAGTATATGGAAGAAGTATTTAAAAATTTGCCTTCAGCGGAACAGAAGAAGATGCTCGATTATCTTGCAAAATTGCCAGATGTTCGTTATCTGAGTAGTGAGGAGCAGGAAAAATACGATGAAAGTATTAAGGCTGTTGATGATTACTACTCCGGTCTTTATGGCTCGTATGTTGAAGGCGAGGAAAAGGGTATTGCTAAAGGACGTGTGGAAGGTAGAGCAGAAGGACGTGCTGAAGGTGAATTGTCCAAAGGTTTGACTGTAGCCCGTAACTTGTTGGCAATTGGTATGTCTTGGCCTCAGATTATGCAGATAACTGGATTGACAGAAGAACAATTGAGGCAGCTTAAGTCGTAGTGTACGTTACAGAGTATACTAGCTTCCCTCTCAATCCTCAGATGCAGGCAGAACTCCTGGAGATTTCTCTCTCTACCGACCTGAAGGAATATTGCAGGCGTGGTTACAGCGAGAAGTCTTTTAACACCAGTGATTTGGTATGGAACGCTTCGCTGGCCCGTTCGTTCTGCAAAGGCAAGCTGACGCTGAAGGCGGAGGCTTTTGATATTCTTCAGAATCTGTCGAGCACCGTGTATGAGGTGGGCGGACAGGGCAAGACCGAGAAATGGAACAATACCCTGCCAAGCTATGCGATGGTGCATTTGATGTATAAATTCAGCAAGGCACCGAAGAGCAAGAAATAATTGTGGAAGTTTTGAGGTGGGGTGTGGCATGAGCCACACCCTTTCCTTTTAGGGGTTATCTTTTAAACAAACAAATCATCCATCGTAATCTGTTTCTGTACGATGTCGCTATGTTTGTTCTGCTTCAATCCGAAAGAAGTAATCAATGTGAGGAGAAGCGATTTGGAAGTCTTCGTCTCTTCAGTGAAGATACGAAGTTTCTCCTGCAATTTCTCCTCATATTCCTTGCTGATTTCGAATTCGCTCTTGTAGAATTTCATCTCACAGATGTTGATGGTTTCATCTTTCCGGTCTATCAGCAAGTCTATTTGAGCTCCCTTTTCTGTGTTGCTGCTTCGCCATGAGCAAACCAAGGTCTGTACTCCCGAAATTCCCAGGGCATGCTTGATTTTGTCTATATGGTTTAGACAAAGCATCTCAAACGACAGTCCTGCCCAAGTATGGTATAGCTGACTGTTCTGGGAGGATGACCAGAAACTGGAATCCTGATACTTGTTATGTCTGATGAACCGGAAGTAGAAGAGCGTATAGAAATCTACTAACTGAAATAAGGTGTTTCGCTTTTGGCGAATGTCGGAAGTCATCTTGTTGGTAGTGCTGAATGGTTCATACAGACGGATGAATCCGCATTGTTCCAATTCTTCCAGTACAGTAGAGAAGGCTCCGTTATCTTTTCCTCCCGATGCTTTGACCAGTTCCTGTCGGGTCATACCCATTCCTTTGGTAGCAAGGGCAGTAACCACGGCGATATGGTCGGCTGATTTCTTAAACAAAGCTCTGTATAAGTCGTTGAATTCATCTTTCAGTTCTGCATTGTCTGCGAAAAACAGCTGGTCGATGTTCTGTGCCAGACTTTTCGATTTATCCATCATAGACAGATAATAAGGTATTCCACCCATAACCATATAGCATTCTGCTATCTGTTTTCGGCTGTAGCCGAAGTGGTAAGCCTTGAAGTATTCTTCGCATTCGTGCAGAGTGAATGGTTTTACGATCAGATGATGGGTCAGTCGGTTATGCAAGCCACCACGGTTGCGAATCAGGTTGTTGATCATCCAGGATGTGGCGGATCCGCAAACGATGAGTTTGATGTCGTTGCGCAGTACAGCCCAACTGTTCCAGAAGTTTTCCAGTGCTGGTATGAATCCCGATTTGGCGGTATCCATCCATGGCAATTCATCGATGAATATTACTTTCTTGCCTTCCGGAAGTGTTTCTATGTATTGTGACAAGGCATAGAATGCCAGCAGCCAGCTCTTGAACGTCTGCAGAGTGGTGGAGTGGGTATATTTTTGCAGGGCAATGCTGAAGTTGACAAGCTGTTCGCCTTTGGCAACTCCGTTCATTCCTGTCATGAAGAAGGCAAAATGATCCTCTACGGCTTTTCTGATGAGAAAAGTCTTGCCTACACGTCGTCTTCCATAGACGGCGATAAACTCTGATTTATCGGAGTTTATATATTCATTGAGCAGTTTGAGTTCTGCTTCTCTTCCTATTAGTCTCTGTTCCATATCTTTCGTTATTTTCTGCGCAAAGATAATGCAAGCGAGCGCAATGAAAGCTTGCTTTCAAATTGCCGAGTGCAGCTTATCTTCTGCAAAGATAATGCAAGCGAGCGCAATGAAAGCTTGCTTTCAAATTGCCGAGTGCAGCTTATCTTCTGCAAAGATATAAAAAAATCCCCATTAGCGCAAATTATTCGTGGATAATCTGCGCTAATGGTATGAAAAAAGCACATTAGCGCAGATTATCTGTGCGAAACTTGCCCCAAGGAAGCTACAGGATGTCCAGCAGCTGCGCAAAGCGGGAGATGCGGCGGAGGTTGGGATGTTCAAACTCCTCTATCTTTTCGTGCGCCCAGGTAGTATGGAAAGGGATATGGACGGCAGAGGCTCCGATTTTCAATGCCGGCGCAATATCGCTCTTAAAGCTGTTGCCCACCATAAGAAGCTCTTCGGGCTTCACTTCCATCTCCCTGCAAAGACGGCGGTAAGCCTCGGGCTTCTTATCGCTCACGATACTCACCACATCAAAATAGCGCTGCAGCCCCGAACGCCACAACTTATTCTCCTGATCCATCAGTTCTCCCTTGGTAAAGACAGCTAGCCTGTATCTTCTTTCACCGGAAGAACCATCCTCCTGCCCTACTCTCATTTCACGGATGCTGGCAAGGGTAGCCTCAACGCCCTCCAGCGGTTTGGCATCAAGATGCAGAAGACTCTTGCCCAGATCCAGAATCTGAGCAATGACATTCGCCTCCACCTTACCATAACTCACCTTGATGGCATTTTCTACCAGCGAAAGGGTGAAAGCCTTGCAGCCATATCCCAAGTCAGCCATATTCCGACTCTCCGTTTCAAAGAGGGCTGCAGAAATCTCCTTCTCCTTGCCATAAGCAGAAAGAAGCTCGCAATATTCATGCTCTACCTCCTCAAAGTAATTCTGCAATGCCCAGAGCGTATCGTCGGCATCGAAGGCTATCGCCCTGATATCTTTCAGTTTTTCCATACTTTTCATTTCTTTTAGCTGCAAAGTTAATGTTTTTATCCGAAAAGGAAAACAAATTATTCTGCTTTCTTTTGCATATACCTATATTTTTCGTTACTTTTCCAAAAATTCAAATAAAGCAACAATATGAAATACCCTGCAAACCACTCAGCCCCTCTATGGGCATGAGTAGTTACAGTATTTTAAGAGGAAAAAAACAAGGGAAGATGAAGGGGTATGGGAGGATTATAGCATGAAAATGGTTAAAGAAACATATAAAAGTCAAGTTTATTGCGTGAAAAACAAGACTTTTATTAACTTTGCACTCGAAAAAAAGGAGAAAACATGGTTATAGCAAGACTGATAAAAGAGAAATTGTCATCCACCCCTGCTGGGGTTGTATTGACAACAAGAGACTTTGGGGTGGAGATGCGGTATCAGCCAGCACTCGCCAAAGCTCTCAACCGTCTTGTGCTCCAAGGCGAGCTACAAAAGATAGCAAAGGGAAAATACTATATTCCGAAGAAGACCATCTTTGGAAATCTAAAACCTGCAGATTCTGAACTTGTAAAGGACTTTCTGGAGCAAAATGGCAAAATTGTAGGTTACATTACCGGGACAGCCGCATTTGCATCCATGGGGCTGACAACACAGATAAGCTCATCTATCCTTGTCGGCACAAATAAATATAGGAGACCTATCACAAGGAATGGCGTCAAAATATCTTTCTTGTTACAAGAGAACGCCATAACATCAAGCAACATTCCATTACTTAGAATATTGGATGCTCTGCGCCTTATAAAGGACATTCCTGCCACTTCACCAGATGAATGTGTGATGAATATTTGCAAAGCGATCAATGCTCTTTCAAAGAATCAGAAGCAAGAATTGGCGGAACTATCCTTGGCATACACACCTTATGTAAGAGCTTTGCTTGGAGCCATCTACGAGAATATGGAACTTGAAACGGAAACCATCAGCAAAACATTGAATGGAGTGACCAGCTACAAGTTGCCAATCTCCGACAAAGTATTATCAAACAAAAAAAACTGGAACATCATATGAGATTACATGAAAACTGGGAATTGT
Source organism: Prevotella sp. AM23-5 (assembly GCF_003473645.1). Taxonomy (NCBI): domain Bacteria; kingdom Pseudomonadati; phylum Bacteroidota; class Bacteroidia; order Bacteroidales; family Prevotellaceae; genus Prevotella; species Prevotella sp. AM23-5. The sequence goes on from NZ_QUCG01000015.1 coordinate 14,601, forward strand.
TCTCTGATGCCTTGCAAGCTGCATCACAACCCGTAGAAGTTGGAGGACTTGGCATCAAGAGCATTTTCATTGAGAAGGACTATTGGATTTGTCGCTCGCTGTCATTGATGGCTGCGAACGACAAGGAGAATCGTGCCATTTTCAAAGGAGGAACAAGTCTTACAAAAGCATACAGTATCGGAAGTCGATTCTCAGAAGACATAGATATTGCTATTTCTGAGGCATGGACGCTCAGCGGCAACCAATTGAAGATGCTGATCAAGAGAACTGCCAAAAGCATGACGGAAGGTCTGCTGGAAATGGATATGCCTGGTTTTACGAGCAAGGGATCTCACTATCACAAGGCATACTATTCTTATCCAAGAGCTATTGATACATTACAAGTAGGTGCTATCAAAGCAGGACAGTTGCTTGTTGAAATCAATTCCTTTGCCAATCCATATCCTTTTCAGAAATGTAAACTGCAAAGCTTCTTGACCGAGTTCTTGCAAAAGACAGGCAACGAGAACTTGATAGAGGAATATGATATGCAACCTTTCGAGGTGAATGTTCTCGACAGGCGTAGGACATTGACAGAGAAACTGGTATCATTGCTTCGCTGTTCCTTAGCCGACAACTACTTGCCGGAGTTGACAGCCAAGATACGTCATTTCTATGATTTGCATTTTCTATTGAATGATGCAGAGACACAGAAATATCTGAAAAGCGATGCTTTCAAATCGGACTTCAACAACTTGTTTGCACAAGACCAACAGAGATTCGACAAGCCTGAAGGATGGCAAAACAAAGACATCATGGATTCTCCAATCATCTGTGACCTACATAATGTATGGTCAGCGTTAAGCAACGTCTATGCAAAAGAACTTCCAGACCTTGCCTACAAAGATATACCGACTATTGAAAGTATCGAAAATAGCATGGAGCAGTTGATTTCGTATTTGATAAAATAAACTGTCATGGCAAAGAAGCATAGAGGACATTACTGTAAGATTTGTGGTGAATACAAGTCGAATGAATCATTTTCTGGAAAAGGTCATGCCCAACACATCTGTAAGGGTGCATGGGTGAGATAAAGAAAGGTAACAAGAAAGTTTTGGACTTGCCTTTCGGGGATAATGAGTTTGAAATTGCTGACGCAGATGAATATATCGCTTCCGTTTTATATGGCAACAACGAAGAACGAGAAACCAAGACCTTCAAAAAACTCAGCCGTGAACAGAAAATGGTGTTGAAAGCGATAGTGCAAGATGAAGTTACGCTCTATTGGCAAGCCCATCGACAGATACCAGTAAACGACAAACTAAAACTACTCAGAAGTTCTGTCAATACTGTAGTATATGAACAGTTGGGCTTTGCCATAAAGGATGACACGATGTTCAAAGCTTACATTCAAGAGCAAGTTGTCGCTGTCATAAACAAGATATTGCGACTTGAAAAATAACAGAATAACCAATAGCAGAAAGAGCCCATTCATCACGAATGGACTCTTTCTTTTGATAATCATTGTTTTACAGATTATCCATTTTTATCGTATGAATGATACTTTACTATCAAACAAACAATCTAACCACCGTATGACGGTTGGCTGCAATTGGTGAATACTCATCAATACCACCCTCGCTTTTTGATATTATCATGGACTTGTCAATGCCTCTTGCCACAAGCTGTTGCGTGATATAATCCGCTCTTGACTTGCTGAGAGGATTGTTGATGCCATCGTTTCCTGTGGCACTGTCAGCAGCACCAACAACGGAAATTTCTTTATCTTTGTGGATAAATTCTTTCATTTTTACGATTTTAGACTAAAGATATTGACTTTTCACCCTTACAAATCAATTTTCACGAAAAACATATTATCTATACCTCGCCAACACAACAACATCTTAACAACATTGTAACACCTGTTTAAATCACCTGTAACATCGTACTCGTATCTTTGCACCCAGAAAAGCAAGGGGAGAAATTTATCTAACTATGTAGAGATAAGCCCCTATAAAACAATAAACATTAATATAATAATGAGTACGATTTATCTTTGTATCGTGATCTTCCTGCTCTGTCTGGCAGTGTTTGATCTCTTCGTGGGAGTCAGCAACGATGCTGTCAACTTCCTGCAATCTGCCATCGGAGCTAAGGTGGCAAAGTTTCGCACGGTGCTGATCATCGCATCCTGCGGTGTGGTACTGGGTGCCATTATGTCATCGGGAATGATGGATATCGCCCGACACGGCATCATGAGTCCAGATCACTTTACCTTCGAGGAAGTGATGACGCTCTTCCTAGCCGTGATGGTGACGGATGTGATCATCCTGGATGTGTTCAATACGCTGGGTATGCCAACCTCAACCACCGTTTCGCTGGTGTTCGAACTCCTGGGAGGTGCCTTTATCCTCGCAACATTGAAGATGTACGGCGACGATAGCCTCAACTACGGCGTATTGCTCAACAGTAACAAAGCTTTGGAGGTTATCATGGGTATCTTCTCATCCGTCATCATCGCCTTCGTATTCGGTGCTTTCGTGATGTGGCTTTCCCGTATCATCTTCACCTTCAACTATCGCAAGCATTCACGCTACAGCATCGCCATCTTCGGTGGCATCGCCTTCACAGCCCTCTCTTACTTCATCTTCATGAAGGGATTGGGTAAGAGTCCTTACCTGCCAGCAGAATGGCGCGATTATATCGACCAGAACCTGGGCTTGCTGCTCTGCATCACCTTCGTAGGTTCTGCCATCGTAATGGAGTTCCTGCATCTCTGCCGCATCAATATCTTCAAGTTTACCGTATTGATGGGTACTTTCGCCCTGGCTATGGCTTTCGCCGGCAACGACCTGGTGAACTTCATCGGTGTGCCTCTCGCTGGTCTTTCTTCTTATCAGGACTATATGGCAAATGCCAACGGTGCTACTCCAGACCAGTTTATGATGACTTCTCTGATGGATAGCGCCAAGACTACTCCAGTTTATCTTCTCGCTGCCGGTGCCGTGATGATCATCGCTATGGCAACTTCCAAGAAGGCTCAGAACGTAATCAAGACTTCTGTGGATTTGAGCCGTCAGGACGAGGGTGACGAGATGTTCGGAAGTTCTTCTGCAGCCCGCGTGATTGTACGCAACTGCCAGGCTACAGATTCTTGGTTGAAGCAGTTTATGCCAAAGTCTTTGATGAACTGGATTAACAGACGATTCGACAAGAACGATGTAGAGCTGGAAGAGAGCGCTGCCTTCGACGTGGTTCGTGCAGCCGTAAACCTGGTATTGGCAAGTATGCTCATCACCATCGGTACCAACCTGAAGTTGCCACTCTCTACCACCTACGTAACCTTTATGGTGGCTATGGGTTCTTCACTTGCCGATAGAGCCTGGAGCCGTGAGAGTGCCGTGTTCCGTGTAACCGGTGTATTGAGTGTGATTGGTGGATGGTTCATCACAGCCGGTGTAGCTTTCGCAGCCTGCGCCATTGTCTGCCTCATCATGCACTTCGGCGGTGTAGGAATCCAGAGCTGCTTCATGGCATTGGTTATCTTCCTGCTCATCCGCAGCAACATCCAGTATAACAAGAAGGCAAAGGAAGAGAGCAAGGGCAGCACCTTCCAGTTGATGATGCGCTCACACGATCCAGAGATTGTATGGGATCTGCTTCGTCGCCAGGTATCCCGCACCCAGAGCTTCGTCTGCCACTTTGCACTCAACGAGTTCAACCAGATTATGGATGGTCTTGCCAACGAGAATCCTAAGTATCTCCGTCATGCCAACAAGGACTTGAAGAAGGAGCAGGATATGCTGAAGAAATACCGTCGCCAGGAGATGCTCGGTTTGAAGAAATCACCTATGGAGATTGCCATCGAGCGCAACACCTGGTTCCATCTGGGTGCCAACAGCAACCAGCAGTTCATCTACTCTCTGCGCCGTATGCTAGACCCGATCAAGGAGCACGTGGACAACAACTTCAATCCACTTCCTGCAGAATATACCAAGGAGTTTGCTCCTGTACGCCAGAAGATCAACGACCTGATGCGTATGAGCTGCGAGCAGATTGAGACCAGCCGCTACGAGAACTACCACGAGATTCTCGCCGAGGCAGATGCCTGCAAGGATGAGCTCAGCGTACTTCGCAAGAAGCATATCGACCGCATCCAGCATCTTTCAGATAATTCCCTGATGCAGATTTCGCTGGTTTACCTGAATGTACTTCAGGAGAGCCAGGAGTTCCTGAGCGTGATGAGACACCAGCTCAGAGCAGCCAAGAAGTTTATGGAAAAATAAAAGACTAAAGACATAAGGTAGCAACCTATGGTATAACAACAATATATCTATTCATTATCAAAAGAGGAACCCTCGCTTTTTGAGGATTCCTCTTTTTTTGATTATCTATCGTCGAATCTATAATTACTTTGTGTTTAAAGTCATTGGATATTCAAAAGACCAGATATCCGTACCGTCAACAACATCTACCAGCATACGGCAATTGTCTTTTCTTTGCCCTATCTGCTTTATATTCCCCTTCTTTACTACAGACAATCCCATAGGTGTATAATATGTTCCTTTAGAGACTGCAGCTTTTTTATTTCCAAAACGGGTTTTTACATAAATAGCCCCTTCCAATGCTCCATGCACGTATGCTAGAGTTTCCCATGGTTTGAGCAGCTTCACAGATTCTATTTCCAAAGCAGGCATTTCAAGAACAGACTCTATTTCGTAATCTTGGCGAGTTCCATCCACCAACAACACCAGAGATGAGCCATTCAATGCAGAGTTTCCTCTAGTAGATTGCAAAGAAAATCTCTTTTCAGCTTTTACGTCACTGTTATACAATACCCTTACTCCTGGCATAGATCTTAAAATATCCAACAGAGTTTGGTAATTGTGTCGTTCAATATGATCGTGATCCACGTAATTCACGCCATAAAATTCTGCGGATGTCATAGGCTTTTCTCTACGATATTTAGCTTTGACTACAACTTCCGGCAAATATTGGTCTTTAAATTTTCCTTTTTTGGCACCACTTTCATCAATACTAAAAATACGATTCGTTCCGGACTCAATCAGATGAAAAGCTGGAGGAAAAGTCATATCTTCAAAATGAATAGCAGCATTGACTGGTTGCTCCCGTACATTTACAGGCTGCAGAAAAAAGGTATCTCCATCCTCAAAGTCATCAACAGCCATTCTAAATCTACCTTTTTTATCTACCGGTGCGTCATACACCAAGGCATTCCTTGTATTATAGGCAACAACCTTTCCTCCTCTTAGCACCAAATCATCTATAGACATGACTTTTCCAATAATGAGCATATTTTCCTCTGGTAGATGAGTATATATGGCTGAATCTTTCAAGAGGGCCTCAGAAAGTTCAAATCGCTTAAATCTAGCAGTATTCATCCATGCCTGCAAATCGGCAAAGCGAGAAGAGGTTCTTTTCTGAAATACTTTTTTGGGAAAAGGCAATGGCGAATTATAATCCGACAAATACAGCAAATCACTTTCTGCATGAGAAACCCATTTGTCGCTATCAGAAACAAAACGTATGGACTCATACCTATTGCCAGCTAATACAACCGTATCATTGGAAAAGGTTCTTTGAGCTTCATTTATCAACGAATCTACATATTGCGGATATTGATACTTACAGACAATACTCGTTTCTGATAAAATCTGATGATTCTTATCTGTCAGAAACAGAGTTATGATTTTAGGGCTATTCGTAAGAAGCACAACCCCACTCTCACCAAACTTATCAATCTTACAAACACCATTTTCTCTACTGAACAAATAAAGTTCAGTATTATCCAACCTACCTTTTGCATTCAAGACTTCATAAAATAACTTATTACCATTCACAGAGCATTGCACTTTCATTTTCTTGTCGTCAGCAAAAGGCAGCAGGATCCTTTTATCCTTTCCAGAAATGTTAACAGACAAACTATATCTTTTACCCATTAATGGAATAAAATGAAAGACTGTAAATCCAGAATTAGAAGTTTTGACAGAACTAATTGTATCACCAGCTTCATTAAGCAGAGCTACCGGTAAGGATTCCAAGGGTTCACCTTGAGAATTTAAAAAGGATGCAGTAACCTCCTGTATTCTATTAGGGCACAAAACTCCTGCCGTCGGATAAATATAACAAGAAACTTCATCATTATCCAAAGATTTGAGAGATGAAGGCTTGCTTCCGATATAAACTGGTTGATACGCAAAACTTTCAGAAGAAAAATTTCTCATCAGATTGGTATAAGAGCGTAAATAATAGGAGCCAGAATAAATTCGTTCCGTAGGAATTCGTGCCCTAAAACTTCCTTCCTTTTTACAATCCACCCTCTGTCGAACCAAAACTGAATCCTGACTGTTCAAGAGTTCTATATATAGATAATTACTATAAGGTAAGAAACGATTAGCAGCCAGACAAGTCACAACGCCATTTACCTCCAGTGTATCCCCTGGATTCCATTCCGTCTTTCCTAATTCCAAAAAAATCTGTTCTGTTCTAAAATCCTTTGGAAGCTGAGCAAAGCCAAAAGAACACCATAAACCCAATAAAGACAATATAAAAACAACTCGCATAGGCAACTACTTTAGTTTATTCCATAACAAACGTATTTCATAATAGCAACGCCAATACCTTCCAGGAGTATCAGTATTTGAAATCGAAGTTACGTATCTTCCATTCTTTTCATCATACCATTTATCCACACACAGCTCTAGCACTGCTTCATCATAATTAGAATCATCATCGAGCAATATTCCACTTACTGATATCTGCCATGTTCCACTACCATAACTAATTATTCGTGGTTGACCAGGACCATATATTTCAGCATTAGGACTTGCTCCTTCTGGCGGTTCTGGCACAGAAAAAACAAACCGTTGCAAATCCGTTGCATTTAAATCTACACTTACAGTTGCCAAAACTCCTAAATCTGTAAGATGTGTAGTTTGTGAAAAAGCTATATTTGCAATACACAAACAAATCCATAATAACAAATTTCTTTTCATAACTCAATTGCATTAAAATTAATATTAGCAAAAGTAGAAAAAAAAGCACATACTCAAAAACTTACGAATAAACATTAACTATAATTAGCAGAAATCAATCGAATTCAAATAGAACTCTGCCATTCTAGGACATTTTGACACCTCTCACCGACGTTTTGGCAGAAGTTTACACTTTGGTACGGGGATTGTAAAAGAGGAAGTGTAAGCGGACAAGTAATTCGCTACACAACATAAATAATAACGAATAATAATAAATAAAAATAGAATCGGAGGTTAAGATTATGATGTACAGAAATTCTTGGATACCAGAGGTATTTAACGGACTCTTCAACGAAGGTAATATGCAGAAGGCTAATACTACAGCCCCTGCCATCAACGTCAAGGAGTCTTTGACAAAATATACAGTAGAACTTGCAGCTCCAGGAATGCGCAAGGACGACTTTGAGGTAAACCTCAATGAGAATGGCGATCTCCACATCAAGATGGAGAACAAGCATCAGCCTGAGCAGGAGGAGCACGTTTATCTACGTCGCGAGTTCTCATACGCTAAGTTTGAGCAGACCCTGATTCTCCCAGACGATGTCAACAAGGAGAAGATTTCTGCCAGTGTAGCTGACGGTGTGCTCACCATCCAGTTGCCTAAGATGCAGCAGGAAGAGCAGAAGATTGCACGCCAGATTTCAATAGGATAAGTGTTTTTGGGTTAGTTTTTCATAAGCAGATTGTTTAGTTAGGTTTTGGTTGAATAGATTGTTTAGTTTAGGTTAGATTGTTTAGTTAGGTTTAATTGTTAGATAAGTTAGGTTTAGTTAATACATATCGCCCTAAGTGCTAGTGATAGTACTTGGGGCTTTTTTTATGCAAAAAAACGGGTAAAGATTTGGCAGTTAGAGAGAAATGTTGTAATTTTGCAGCCCGAAATAAAAAGTAAGTATAACCCGAGTGCTTGGTAAACCTCGTAAAAAACAAGAAAATGGAAAAGAAAACAACTCAAGTGAGTGTGCTGTTCATGCTTTTCAGCATCCTCTTCTGCGTTTGTCTCATTGCGGCAAACGTGCTCGAAACAAAGCAAATTGCAGTAGGCCCGATTTCTTTGACTGGCGGCCTCATCGTGTTTCCGGTAAGTTACATCATCAACGATGTGGTGTGCGAAGTATGGGGCTATCAGAAAGCCCGCCTTCTCATCTGGACAGGCTTCGCCATGAACTTTTTCTTTGTAGCTCTGGGCGCCATCTGCGACTGGATTCCAGCCGCTCCCTATTGGACAAACGATGCCGGTTTCCATGCCATCTTCGGTCTTGCTCCCCGCATTGCCGCTGCCTCTTTCGTAGCATTCATCATAGGTTCCTTTGCCAATGCCTATGTGATGAGCGTGATGAAGATTCGTGATGGCGGCAAGCATTTCTCCGCCCGTGCCATCTGGAGCACCGTGGCAGGCGAAAGCTGCGATAGCCTTATCTTCTTCCCTCTTGCCTTGGGTGGAGTGGTTCCTACTTCAGAACTGCCGTGGCTGATGCTCTGGCAGGTGGTATTGAAGACCGTGTACGAAATCATCGTGCTTCCTGTCACCATCCGTGTGGTCAATGCGATTAAGAAACACGAGGGCGAGGATGTGTATGACAACAACATCTCCTACAACATCTTCAAACTGGGGACTATCTAGAGCCCAAAAAGAAAGTCCTTTCAGCAGAAAAGTTCGCCACCCAAAATTAACATTAAACACCAAACATTAAACATTAGAACTATGGATAGAAAAGAAGATGGGTTGAAGGCACTGGGTGCCAAGACCCAATATAGAATGGATTATGCGCCAGAGGTATTGGAGACCTTCGTGAACAAGCACCCTGGCAATGATTACTGGGTACGTTTCAACTGCCCTGAGTTTACCTCCCTCTGCCCTATCACGGGTCAGCCAGACTTTGCAGAGATTCGCATCAGCTATATTCCAGACGTGAAGATGGTAGAGAGCAAGAGCCTGAAGCTCTATCTCTTCAGTTTCCGCAACCACGGTGATTTTCACGAGGACTGCGTGAACATCATCATGAAGGACCTCATCAAGCTGATGGATCCAAAGTATATCGAGGTAACAGGTATCTTTACTCCTCGCGGCGGCATCAGCATCTGGCCTTACGCCAACTATGGCAAGCCAGGAACCAAATATGAGAAGCTCGCAGAACAGAGATTCGCTACTCACGAATAAAAAACGAAATAAAAAAACTCGGAAGATATCGAAATGTATCTTCCGAGTTTTTTTATTATGGGAACTGAGGATAATCCTCGAAGCGAGGCTTGCGCTTCTCCAGGAAAGCCTTACCGCCTTCCTGTGCCTCATCCATGGTATAATAGAGCATAGTAGCATCGCCAGCCAACTCCTGGATACCAGCCTGACCATCCAACTCGGCATTCAATCCAGCCTTGATCATACGGAGAGCCAAAGGAGAACGCTCCATCATGATTTCAGCCCACTCTACACAGGTATCCTCCAACTGATCGAGAGGAACCACCTTGTTCACCATTCCCATCTCCTCAGCCTCTTTTGCAGAATACTGCTTGCAGAGGAACCAGATTTCACGAGCCTTCTTCTGACCTACCATTCTTGCCAGATATGAAGAACCGAAACCGGCATCAAAGCTTCCCACCTTAGGACCGGTCTGACCAAAGATGGCATTCTCAGATGCGATGGTCAGGTCGCACATCACATGGAGCACATGACCGCCACCAATGGCATAACCATTCACCATGGCGATAACCGGCTTAGGCAAGCGGCGAATCTGCATCTGCACATCGAGCACGTTGAGACGAGGCACACCATCGTTGCCTACATATCCACCTCTGCCCTTCACATGCATATCACCACCGGCACAGAACGCCTTGTCGCCAGCACCCGTCAGGATAACCACACGAATATCCAGACAGTCACGACAGTAGTTGAAAGCCTGCGCCATCTCCCAGGTGGTCAATGGGGTGAAGGCATTGCGATAACGCTCACGATTGATTGTAATCTTAGCGATATGATTATACTCCTCGAAGATGATTTCCTTGAAATCAAAACCTTCTATCTTTTTCCATTCTCTCATATTTGAAAACTATTATAATATTTTTCTATTACCTGATTATCAGTTTCTATATCCGTTAGCACCTCCAGAAGCATCGGTCTGTCAGACTTGGTATGGATGAGCCAATCGAGCCCCTCATGCAACGACTTCATATCATCAGCATTCTGATAAGCCACATTCTGTGCCAGACAAATGTGATAAGCCGAGGTGCAATGCTCAGCCATCACCAGTTTCTCGCGCGCAGCACTCTCCTTCAATCCCTTGAACTTGGCAAAGATGGCTCCGCCGCCATTGTTCAGCAACAAGATGCGAAGGCTACCATTGAGATTCTGATTCCAGAGAGCATTCTGATCGTAGAAGAAACTCAGGTCGCCCAACACGCAGAATACCTTCTGCTGGCTCTTGGCATCCGGATGATGATACTCCGAAAGATAGATAGACAAGCCTGCTGCCGTAGATAGCGACCCCTCAATACCATTTACACCCCGATTGCAATGCACATACTGACGGGCATAGATGCAAGCCAGACGAATAGCCATGCTATTGCCATAAAAGAGACGGCACTCACGAGTATCATCCAGTGAATGAGCCAGATATTCCGTCTGGAAAGCCTTCACAGCTACCATACTGCTGAAGGACGGTTCATAATCGAAAGCATAACGTTTAGCCGCCCACAGTGCCTTCTCCCAACGTTCCTTATACGCATTCACTTCATCCCGATAAACCTGATCATAAGAAGTCATGGCATCTGCCAACTGTGTGGTATCACATGGGAAAATGCGGTCAATACGCATAAAGGTATCGATGTAATCACCATCTGTGCTTGCCCGCCATACCTTCGCCCCCTTCTTTACGGCAAGGCGAAGAAACTGTTTCAGACGCTTGCTCACCAAAGTGCCTCCTACATAGAGAATAAAATCGGGCATATAATCCTCGTCATACCCTATCTTATTCAGCACTTCATCGAAATTAGTAACCAGGAGGCCGCTGGAGAATTCCCGGCATGCAGGATCTTCACTTGATGTGCCCAGAGCCGTCGGTTCGATAAGCGTGACTGCCCATGAATCTATCTGCTTGATGCCGTAAAGCTGACTGCATGGGTAATCCTGCCCTACCACAATCATCGGTTTCCTGGCATTCAGGAAATCAAGCATATCACCATAATGGAAACTGCCGCCAAAGAGATTGGTCTTCACGTAATCCACCCAATGAGTTTTCGGAAGCTTATCTACCGTAAACTGATAAAGCGGTTCAGAAAGCTGGATATTGATGTGTACCGGACCTATCTTGCGATGCACACAGTCGATAACCGCTTCGTGCACCAACCGTTCGCAATACCATGCCTGCTCCTCATTGGATATAATCGGAAGATTCACACTCCTGTTGACCATCGTCCCAAAGACATTGGCTTGTGGCAGCGTCTGTCCATCCTGCTGTCCGATCCAAGTTTCAGGTCTATCAGCCGAAATCACGATGACAGGCAGTTTCTGATAAAAAGCCTCGCAGACTGCCGGATAGAGATTGAGCAATGCTGAACCGGAAGTAACGCATACCGCTACCGGATCGGGACATGGTGACGGATTACCCAAGGCAATGCCCATAGCCACAAATCCTGCACTGCGTTCATCGGTGACAGGATAGCAGGTAATGCCTTCCATCTCATTAAAATTATGCACGATAGGCGCATTACGACTTCCAGGACAAGCCACAACTCTTCTCACACCATGAGATGCGAGAACACCCGTCAGGATATTGACATTATCGATATTACTAAACACGAGAACTTACTTATAATTAAGATTTTATAATTAATCAAAGAAAAACACGTCTGATGAACTGACCATCTCAGCTAAAGCAATACCCGTCTGATGGTCTGCATCTTAGCTTCAGTCTCTTTCCATTCCTTTTCCATCTCGCTCTCCTTGAGCAATCCGCCACCGGCATAGAGTTCACAGGTTCCATCCGGCAGGATATTCATGCAGCGAAGGGAAACGAAGAGATGGGTCTTACCTTGCGGAGAGACAGGTCCCACAAAACCACTATAGTATTTGCGGGGCTGATGCTCATGCTGCAGGATAAACCGGCGGGCTTCCTCCTTCGGAATTCCGCAGACTGCAGGCGTAGGATAGAGTGCATCTATCACATCTCCCAACCTGCCTTCATCCCGCAGACGGAAACTGATATCCGTACGAAGATGATAGAGGTTTGCTGCCATCGTGGTATAAGGTCCCTTGAGCTGATAATCATCAGCAAAAGCCTTGATGCAATCTTCGATATAATCCGTGACATACTGTTGCTCCTCCTGATTTTTATGCGACCATTCCACGCCCTCCACCGGATAATCGGCAACGGTACGGGAAGGTTCCGCCTTCTGGGTACCTGCCAGCGACATCGTACTCATATTTCCCTGTTCTCCCTTGAGCAGAATCTCAGGAGTAGCCATCAGCCACATTCCCGACTGCGGGGTATAAACCAGGGAGACGAAGAGACGGGGATACATCCGGCACGCCTTCATGAAGAGACTTTCGAAATCCTTATCAGCAGTTCGCACAGTTGCCTTTCTTGCCAACACAATCTTTCTGAAAGTACCTTTCTCCAATTCCTGATGAAAGCATTCAAAATCTTCGGCATAGGCATCACGATCAGAAGCGTTTTCTGCCTGAGTAGAATCAGATGTTGAAATCACTTTTGCGTCAGAGATGGGCAAAAGCTTGCTTTCATCCGGATGAATGAGCAGCACAGGGCAATCGCCGGACGGCGAGAAAGGAGCTATCACAAAGCCCTCCTTGCCATTCAGTTCCGCCACCGAGGAGAGCACTTCCGGCTCACCCTCATGCTGCGCCACATAATGAGCGTGATGCAGATAAGGCAAACGATAGTATGCAAATGCTGTCATACCTTATTCTTCTGTCTTTTTAGATTCTTCTTTCTTTGAGTCTTTCTTTTTGGGAGTAAACACATAGTTGGTTACCTGCACGGTACAGATCAACTCACCGGCTGTATTCTTGATGGCTACCTCCCAAGTGTGCAAGGTTCTGCCCTTGTGTACCAGTTTGGCGTATGCCGTAACCGTATCACCTTCACTCACAGCCTGTACATGAGTACCACTCACATTGATGCCCACAGCAATCTGTCCCGGGCACAAAGCCAGAGAGCCAATGCCTGCTACATTCTCGGCAAGAGCCAGAGAGGCACCTCCACTCAAGAATCCGAAAGGTTGGCGGTTACGCTCATCCACTTTCATGGAAGCCTGAAGCGTATCAGGCTCTGGGGTAGATATGAAATGCATGCCGAGGGTCTTGGAAAGTCCATCGGTCTTGCTGATTCTCTTTACTAATTCATCTATGTTCATCCTTTATCAAAATTTAAAGTTGGTCGTTTAGGGGGATAAGAGCGAACGGATGTCCAGCTCACTCCTCACCTCATTTTCCTGCAAAAGTAATGCAAATTAAAGACAAAACAAAATAAATAAGTCTTTTTTAATCTTTTAAGCACTTTTTGCTTGGCATTATCGGCTTTTTCCACTATCTTTGCAGCATATTGAAACAACAACAAACAATTTTATGAAAAAATTACTTCTAGGACTATTATGCACCGTTACTCTGGGCGCATACGCTAATCCGGCAGACGATCTTCTGAATCGAATCGACAAGGGGGCTGCTGCCAAGTTTAAGACCATCCTTGTAAAATCAGACAAGGATTTCTTCGAGATAGACCAGGCTGGAAATGGCAAGAACACCACTGCGCCTAAACCAGCAGGCAAAAACAATCCTATCATCATCCGAGGCAACTCCTGGGTCAATATTGCCGTGGGCATCAACTGGTATCTGAAACACCATGCCGGCATCCACATCACCTGGAACAATATGAACCAAAAATTGCCAAACGTTCTTCCTGCCGTAAAACAGAAAGAGCGCCATGAAACCGACCTCAAGCTTCGCTACGATTTCAATTACTGCACCTTTTCTTATACGATGGCTTTCTGGGATTGGAACCGATGGCAGAAAGAAATAGACTGGATGGCATTGCATGGTATCAATATGCCGCTGGCTGCCGTGGGCACAGAATGCGTATGGCGCAATATGCTCCTGAAACTCGGTTATTCTGAGGAAGAAGTGGGCAAGTTCATCGCCGGACCAGCCTTTCTTGCCTGGTGGGAAATGAACAACCTGGAAGGCTGGGGTGGTCCGTTGCCGCAGAACTGGTATAAGCAGCAGGAAACCCTGCAGAAAAAGATTCTTGCCAGAATGAAAGAGATGGGCATGAAGCCAGTCTTACCGGGCTATTGCGGAATGGTGCCTCATGATGCCAAGAAGAGACTGGGACTGAACGTGACGGATGCCGGCAAGTGGAACGGTTACCAGCGTCCTGCCAACCTCTCTCCTACCGACAGCAGATTTACAGAAATCGCCGACTTATATTATAAGGAACTGACCAAGCTCTACGGAAAATCAGATTTCTATTCGATGGATCCTTTCCATGAGAGTGGAGATGATGCTGCCGTAGATTATGCCAAGGCTGGACAGGCGCTGATGAGTGCGATGAAGCGTGCCAACCCAAAGGCGGTCTGGGTGGTACAGGGATGGAACGAGAACCCTCGCCCTCAGATGATTGAAGACTTGAAGGTTGGCGACATCCTGGTACTCGACCTCTTCTCAGAATGCCGTCCGATGTTTGGCGGTCCTAGCATTCTGAAGCGGGATGGCGGTTACGGCAAGCACCAGTGGCTCTTCTGTATGCTCGAGAACTTCGGAGGCAATGTGGGTCTGCATGGAAGAATGGACCAGCTGCTGAACAACTTCTATCTGGCAACAGGAAAAAAGGGAGAAAGCAATCATAATAGTGAAACGCTCAAGGGTTGGGGCTTTACGATGGAAGGTTCGGAAAACAACCCGGTGATGTTTGAACTGATGAGCGAACTGCCTTGGCGTGCCGAGAAGACTACCAAGGAAGACTGGCTCAAGGAATACTGCTATGCCCGATATGGGGTACACGATGCAACCATCGAGAAGGCATGGGCGCTCCTGGCGCAGAGCATCTACAACTGTCCGGTGGGCAACAACCAGCAGGGTACTCACGAGAGCATCTTCTGCGGTCGCCCTTCGCTCAACAACTTCCAGGTTTCCAGCTGGTCGAAGATGCGCAACTATTACGACCCAGAGGATACCCGACAGGCAGCCATCCTCTTTGCCAGTGTTGCAGACAAATACCGTGGCAACAACAACTATGAGTACGATCTGGTAGATATCTGCCGACAGGCTCTCGCCGACCAGGGACGCAAACAGTACTGGAAGACCATCGCCGACTATCAATCATTCTCCCGCAAGGAGTTTGACAAGGATGCCGACCGTTTTCTGAAGATGATTCTGCTGCAGGACAAGTTGCTCGCCACCCGTCCGGAATTCCGTCTGGGCCACTGGATAGAGGAAGCGCGCAACCTGGGTAAGACCGCAGCAGAGAAAGACCTCTACGAATGGAATGCCCGCGTACAGATAACCACTTGGGGCAACCGTGTCTGTGCCGACGATGGAGGCTTGCGAGATTATGGACATAAGGAATGGCAAGGATTGCTGAAGGACTTCTACTACAAGCGCTGGAGTACCTATATGAAAGCCCTCGCCGACCAGATGGCGGCTTGCACGAACATCGATTACGAGGCTTTGGGCAGTGGCAAGAATGCCGGCAAGACATCCGCAGAACTCTTCCAACTGGCATTGCCTAGTGCTCCGAAAATCGACTGGTATGCGCTGGAGGAGCCTTGGACCCTGCAGAAGAACCCATACTCTTCGAAGCCAGAGGGAAATCCTGCAGACATAGCCAAAGAAGTCATTCATTTCATCAAGTAATTCATGATATCCATCAGATAAATATGAACAGATTAAAATCACTCGACGTGATGCGAGGACTCACCGTAGCCCTTATGATATTAGTAAACAATGGCGGGGAGCATAACTACAGTTTCCTGGAGCATAGCAAGTGGAATGGTCTCACCCCATGCGACCTGGTCTTTCCCTTCTTCCTCTTCATGATGGGAATGTCCACCTTTCTATCCCTGAAGAAGACTGAGTTCAAGCCTTCTGCCGCCATCTACAGAAAGATTGCCAAGCGAACCGTCCTGCTCTTTCTCATCGGTCTGGGCATCAACTGGTTTGACATGATATGCAACGGAGGTGGGCTAGACTTTGCCCACCTCAGAATCTGGGCTGTCCTGCAGCGCATCGCCCTCTGCTACGGAGTAGTGGCTATGCTTGCCATCACCCTGAACCACCGTTACTTCATCCATACCATCATCGGACTGATTGTCATCTATATAGGAATCCTGGTATTTGGCAACGGCTATGCATACGATGCCTCCATCAACATCCTGGCACAGGTAGATAGAAGCATTTTCGGCATCGACCATCTCTATCATAGAAGTCCGGTAGATCCCGAAGGACTGCTGAGCACGATTCCAGCCATCGCCCATACGATGATAGGATTCCTCTGCTGCAAGTACATCTCCATTGCGGGGCAGACTGTAGAATCCAAGATCAAGGTCTTGAAAGTGGCAGGTCTTGTGATGGTAGCCCTGGGATTCGGACTCTCCCTGATAGGTTTCGGAATCAACAAGCGCATCTGGAGTCCCAGCTACGTATTCGTAACCTGCGGATTCGCATCCTGGATATTGGGTATCCTGGTACAGTTTATCGACGGAAGAGGTGCTGCTACCGATTCAGCTGCGACAGGCGACAGCCAGAAGAAGCCGCAGAAAGACAACATCCTGACCAGGGGATTGCTCGCCTTTGGCATGAACCCACTCTTTCTCTATGTGATGAGCGAGGCGCTCGCCATTCTCTTCGGCAGCTTCGGCATCAAGGCAGATATCTTTGCCGGCATTCACAGCCTCATCACCGATGATTATGTGGCATCGCTCACCTACGCCCTCTTCTTTGTAGCCATCCACGCCGTGATGGGAGTCTGGATGTATCACAAGAAAATCTTCATCAAACTATAGGCTCGTGCAATTTTTGCATAGATAAATCACCTTATTGTATTAAAAAGCATAAAAATAGGGTGCGAGTTCGGAAAATTATTTGTATTTTTGCACCAAAATAAGAAAATATAAAGATATATCTGAATATAATATGAACATTTTAGAGTTAAGCGAACAGGAGATCGTTCGCAGACAGAGTCTTCAGACATTGCGCGAGATGGGCATCGATCCATATCCAGCAGCAGAGTTTCCAACCAATGCATTCAGCACTGATATCAAGGCTGAGTTCAAGGACGAGGACGAGCCACGCCAGGTAGTTATCGCTGGCCGTATGATGGGTCGCCGCGTAATGGGTAAAGCAAGCTTCGCTGAGTTGCAGGACTCAAAGGGAAGAATCCAGGTCTATATCGCCCGCGACGAGATTTGTCCAGACGAGAACAAGGACCTTTATAATACTGTATTCAAGAAGCTCCTCGACATCGGTGACTTCATCGGTGTAAAGGGTTTCGTTTTCCGTACACAGACTGGCGAGATTTCTGTTCACGCCAAGGAGTTGTGCCTGCTCTCCAAGAGTTTGAAGCCACTCCCAATCGTGAAGTACAAGGATGGTGTAGCTTACGACAAGTTCGACGATCCAGAGTTGCGTTACCGTCAGCGCTATGTTGACCTCATCGTAAACGACGGCGTGAAGGATACCTTCCTGCAGCGTGCTACCGTACTCCGCACCCTGCGCAGCGTACTCGACAACGCTGGCTATACAGAGGTAGAGACTCCTACCCTGCAGAGCATTGCCGGTGGTGCTTCAGCCCGCCCATTCATCACCCACTTCAACGCACTCGACCAGGATATGTATATGCGTATTGCTACCGAGCTTTATCTGAAGCGCCTCATCGTAGGTGGTTTCGAGGGTGTCTATGAGATTGGCAAGAACTTCCGCAATGAGGGTATGGACCGCAACCACAACCCAGAGTTCACCTGTATGGAGCTTTATGTTCAGTATAAGGACTACAACTGGATGATGGCATTCACAGAGAAGTTGCTCGAGACTATCTGTATCGCTGTCAACGGCAAGCCAGAGCGTGAGATTGATGGCAACATCATCAGTTTCAAGGCTCCATATCGCCGTCTGCCTATCCTCGATGCCATCAAGGAGAAGACCGGTTTCGACTGCAACGGCAAGACCGAGGAAGAAATCCGCGCATTCTGCAAGGAGAAGGGCATGGACGTAGATGAGACTATGGGTAAGGGTAAGTTGATTGACGAGCTCTTCGGCGAGTTCTGCGAGGGAACCTTCCTCCAGCCAACCTTCATCACCGACTATCCTGTAGAGATGTCTCCATTGACCAAGATGCACCGTTCTAAGCCAGGCTTGACCGAGCGTTTCGAGTTGATGGTAAACGGTAAGGAGCTTGCCAATGCATACTCTGAGCTCAACGACCCAATCGACCAGGAAGAGCGTTTCATCGACCAAATGAAGCTTGCCGACAAGGGTGATGACGAGGCAATGATCATCGATCAGGACTTCCTCCGTGCCCTCCAGTATGGTATGCCTCCAACATCAGGTATCGGTATCGGTATCGACCGCTTGGTAATGCTGATGACCGGCAAGACCTTCATCCAGGAGGTATTGTTCTTCCCACAGATGAAGCCAGAGAAGAAGATGCCACAGAGCACCATCAAGGAATGGGCAGAGATTGGCGTGCCAGAGGATTGGGCATACGTACTCCGCAAGGCAGGTTTCAACCTCATCTCTGATATCCGTGAAGAGAAGGCTCAGGGACTCCAGCAGAAGATTGGAGAAATCAACAAGAAGTACAAGCTCGGCTACGAGAAGCCTTCTGTTGACGACATCCAGGGCTGGATTGACGCAGCAAACAAATAAAATCAAGTTTATTCCGTTTCAAGAATTAGAGAATTTCAGATCTTTTCTCCAATTCTCTAATTCTTGAAAAAACTTGAGAACATTTAACACTTAACATTATATAATAAGGTGTATAATTGCGGTAAAATAGCGATAATTGGCGGCGGTAGCTGGGCTACAGCAATAGCCAAGATTGTGGTGGGCCATACTCATCACATAGGTTGGTATATGCGTCGCGATGACCGCATCGAGGACTTCAAGCGTATGGGCCACAACCCTGCCTATCTGATGTCAGCACGATTCAATGTGGATGAGATATTCTTCTCTTCCGACATCAACAAGATAGTGCAGAACTACGATACACTCGTATTCGTTACCCCATCGCCTTACCTGAAGAACCATCTCAAGAAACTCAAGACACGGATCAGCGACAAGTTCATCATCACAGCCATCAAGGGTATCGTGCCTGATGAGAACCTTGTCTGCTCGGAATATTTCCATCAGGTTTATGACGTACCATACGAAAACCTGGCATGTATCGGCGGTCCTTCTCATGCCGAGGAGGTAGCCTTGGAGCGATTGAGTTACCTCACCGTGGGTTGCAGCGACACAGACAAAGCGCATGCCTTCGCCAACGACTGTTTGGCGAGTGAGTATATCAAGACCAAAACTTCCAGCGACGTCATCGGTATCGAATACTCATCGGTACTGAAAAACGTGTATGCTATTGCAGCAGGTATCTGTGGTGGTTTGAAGTATGGTGACAACTTCCAGGCGGTACTCATGTCGAACGCCGTACAGGAGATGCATCGCTTCCTCACTGCCGTCCACCCTATCGACCGTTGTATGTACGATTCGGTATATCTGGGCGACCTGCTCGTAACGGGTTACAGCAACTTCTCCCGCAACCGCACCTTCGGAACTATGATAGGCAAGGGCTATAGCGTGAAAAGTGCGCAGATAGAGATGGAGATGATAGCCGAGGGATTTTTCGGCACGAAGTGTATGAAGGAAATCAATCGCCACATGCACGTCAACATGCCGATTCTCGATGCCGTATATAATATATTGTACGAACGTATCAGTCCGCAAATCGAAATCAAGCTCTTGACCGACTCGTTCAGATAAAGGAGAAACATTAACACATTCATTTAGATATTAAAAAGGAAAAATGAAAAGTATCAGCTTAAACATTACAAAGGCTGCATCATTCCTAGCAGAGGGTGCAGTAAAGGCTTACGAGCCTAAGGTAAAGGCCGCTCAGGAAGCTCTTGAGAACGGCACATGTGAAGGTAACGGTTTCTTGGGATGGTTGCATTTGCCATCTTCTATCACTCCTGAGTTCCTCGATGAGATTCAGGCTGTTGCCAACACATTGCGCGAAAAGTGTGAGGTCGTTGTTGTGGCAGGTATCGGTGGTAGCTACCTCGGTGCACGCGCCGTTATCGAAGGCCTCGGCAACTCTTTCGCTTGGCTCGTAAACGACAAGAAGAACCCTACTATCCTCTTCGCAGGTAACAATATCGGTGAGGACTACCTCTTCGAGTTGACTTCTTTCTTGAAGAACAAGAAGTTTGGTGTCATCAATATCTCTAAGTCTGGTACCACAACTGAGACAGCTCTCGCTTTCCGTCTTTTGAAGAAGCAGTGCGAGGATCAGCGCGGCAAGGAAGAGGCTAAGGATGTTATCGTTGCTGTAACCGATGCCAAGAAGGGTGCTGCACGTACTTGCGCTGACAAGGAGGGTTACAAGAGCTTCATCATCCCTGACAATGTAGGTGGTCGTTTCTCTGTTTTGACTCCAGTAGGTCTGTTGCCTATCGCTGTAGCTGGTTTCGATGTTAAGCAGCTCGTAGCTGGTGCTGTAGAGATGGAGAAGGCTTGCGGCAAGGACGTAGCTTTCGAGGAGAACCCTGCTGCTATCTATGCAGCTACACGTCAGGCTCTCTATACTCAGGCTGGCAAGAAGATTGAGATCGTCTGCAACTTCCAGCCTAAGCTTCACTATTTCGCTGAGTGGTGGAAGCAGCTCTATGGTGAGAGCGAGGGTAAGGACCAGAAGGGTATCTTCCCAGCAGCTTGCGACTTCACTACCGACCTTCACTCTATGGGCCAGTGGATTCAGGAGGGCGAGCGCTCTATCTTCGAGACTGTTATCAGCGTAGAGACTCCTAACGAGAAGTTGCTCTTCCCTCACGACGATGAGAACCTCGACGGTTTGAACTTCCTAGAGGGCAAGCGTGTTGACGAGGTGAACAAGATGGCTGAGCTCGGTACACGTCTGGCTCACGTTGACGGTGGTGTTCCTAACATCCTGGTTAACGTACCTGAGTTGAACGCTTACTACCTCGGTCAGTTGATCTACTTCTTCGAGAAGGCTTGCGGTATCAGCGGTCTCTTGGAAGAGGTGAACCCATTCAACCAGCCAGGTGTTGAGGCATACAAGAAGAATATGTTCGCATTGCTCAACAAGCCAGGTTATGAGGCAGAGAGCAAGGCTATCCAGGAGCGTCTGGCTAACGAGAAGTAATTGATGAAAGAAATTATTTCAAAATACTTAAAAGACCACGGCTTTGGGGAATTCAACCCTAAAGCCGTTCTTTTTGATATGGATGGCGTATTGTATAACAGTATGCCCAACCATGCCGTGGCTTGGCAGGAGTCAATGAAGCAGTTTGACATCCACATGACTGCCGCAGATGCCTATGCCACCGAGGGAGCCCGAGGCATCGACACCATCCAGATGATGGTAAAGAAACAGAAGGGTATCGACATCACACAGGATGAAGCACAGAAGATGTATGATGTGAAGACAGGCATCTTCCACTCCATGCCTACCGCCGAGATTTTCCCTGGTGTGAAGGAAATCATGCAGAAGATCAAGGAAGCCGGTATGCAGGTAGGAGTCGTAACGGGCAGCGGTCAGCGCCCACTCATCCAGAGACTTCTCAATGACTTCGGCAAATATCTCGATGAAGAGCATATCGTAACTGCTTATGATGTGAAGCGAGGCAAGCCAAATCCAGATCCTTATCTGATGGGATTGCAGAAAGCTGGCAACCTGCAGCCTTGGGAAGGCATTGTGGTAGAGAATGCTCCTTTGGGCGTTCGTGCCGGTGTAGCAGCCAACATCTTCACCGTAGCCATCAACTCCGGTCCTTTGCCAGATACAGAATTATCTGATAAAGGCAGCAACCTGCTCTATCATCAGATGACAGAGTTCTGCGATGACTTTGGAAACTTGATTGATGCAGCAAAAGAAACAGGCAATATATCCGTTCAATTTAACTATCAAGGTATATGAAACATTTCAAATTAATGATGCTCGGCCTTGCCTTATCTGCAGGATTCACTACCCAGATACAGGCACAGGAAGCACAGAGCTTCGTTCACCAACAGTCAAACACAGAAGATTACGTCTGGCCAACAGATCCACAAGTATTAACCAAACTCAAGCATTGGCAGGACCAGAAGTTCGGTGTATTGATGCACTGGGGACTCTATAGCGTACCTGGCATCGTAGAATCCTGGTCAATCTGTTCGGAAGACTGGATTGTACGTGAGCGCAAACCTACCTACGAGGAGGACAAGGCATGGTACTGGAGCCAGAAAGATTCCCTCAACCCAGTAAACTTCGATCCTGGCAAATGGGCTGACGTGATGAAAAAGGCAGGTATGAAGTATATGATTTTCACCACCAAGCACCACGATGGCTTCTGCATGTTTGATACCAAATATACCGACTTCTCCATTGCCCATGGACCTTTCGGCAAGGATCCACGCCACAACATCGCCAAGGAGGTATTCAATGCCTACCGAAACAAGGGATTCATGATCGGTTGTTATTTCTCCAAACCAGACTGGCACAGCAAATGGTTCTGGAACCCTTATTATGCAACCCCTAACCGCCGCATCAACTACAAGAAGAAGCAGCATCCTGACTGGTGGCAGAACTACCGCAAGTTTACCCAGAACCAGCTCAACGAGCTGACCACCGATTATGGCAACATCGATATTCTGTGGCTCGATGGCGGATGGATTACCGGCGATGAAATCGGTCTTGATACCATTCTGGTAGATGCCCGCAAGCGCAATCCGGGTATGATCAGTGTAGATAGAACCATTCGTGGAAAGAATGAAAACTATCAGACTCCAGAGCAGGGTATCCCAGCCAAGCAGCTCGATATTCCTTGGGAAAGCTGCATCACCCTGAGCCATGCATGGGGATGGACACCTAACGCCAAGTTCAAGTCACCTAACAAGGTAATCGGTATTCTCTCTGAAATTGTAGCAAAGGGCGGATGTCTCGCACTCGGCGTTGGTCCGAAGGCTGACGGAACCCTGCAACCGGAAGTTGTGAATACCCTCCTGCGGATAGGAAGCTGGCTCAACAAGAACGGTCAGGCTATTTACTCTACCGTCAATGCAGCCCACTATAATGATGGCAAGGTATGGTTTACCGCCGACAAGAATGGCAAGACCCTCTACGCCATCTATGCACTGGAAGATGGAGAGAAGACTCCTAAGACCATTACCTGGACAGAAAACAAGCCTAAGGGTAAGCTGGTTCTGCTGCAGAACGGCAAGTCTGTCAAGTACACCGTCAAGGGCAATCAGGTAACCGTTACCCTTCCATCCGGACTCAAGAATGAACCTCTGGCATTCAAGTTTAATTCTAAATAAAGAAAAACAAATATAAAAAAGTATAAAGGTAGTGATAAGATTCAGTTTTTATCACTACCTTTGTGCTTACATATAATATAATGTATATAAAATATAGTAACTATAAAAACTTAAAGAACAAGAATTATGAGTAACTATCCTAAAATCGGTATCCGTCCTACCATCGACGGACGTCAGGGAGGTGTACGAGAAAGCCTCGAGGAAAAAACCATGAATTTGGCTAAGTCTGTAGCCAAACTGATTTCAGAGAATTTACGTAATGGCGACGGCTCTCCTGTAGAGTGCGTGATCGCTGACAGTACCATCGGTCGTGTAGCAGAAAGTGCTGCTTGCGCAGAAAAGTTTGAGCGCGAGGGTGTTGGCTCTACCATCACCGTTACTTCCTGCTGGTGCTATGGTGCAGAAACTATGGATATGAATCCACACTGGCCTAAGGCAGTATGGGGATTCAACGGTACAGAGCGTCCAGGTGCTGTTTATCTGGCTGCTGTTCTCGCAGCTCATGCCCAGAAGGGATTGCCAGCTTTCGGCATCTACGGTCATGATGTACAGGACTTGGAGGATGACTCTATCCCTGCTGACGTAGCAGAAAAGATTCTGCGCTTTGCAAGAGCAGCTCAGGCAGTAGCTACCATGCGTGGCAAGTCTTATCTCTCTATGGGTAGTGCCTGCATGGGTATCGCTGGTTCCATCGTTGACCCTAACTTCTTCCAGGAGTACCTCGGTATGCGCAACGAAAGTGTTGACCTTACAGAAATCATCCGCCGTATGACTGAGGGTATCTACGACCCTGTGGAGTACGAGAAGGCTATGGCATGGACCCGCGAGCACTGTATGTGCAATGAGGGTGAGGACATCGCCAACAATGAAAAGGCAAAGACCCGCGAGCAGAAGGATGCAGACTGGGAGTTCATCGTGAAGATGACTATCATCATGCGCGACTTGATGCATGGTAACCCAAGATTGAAAGAGTTAGGTTTCAAGGAGGAAGCATTAGGTCATAATGCCATCGCTGGTGGTTTCCAGGGACAGCGTCAGTGGACAGACTTCTATCCTAACGGCGACTATCCTGAGGCTCTCCTCAATACTTCATTCGACTGGAACGGTATCCGTGAGGCTATCATCCTCGCAACTGAGAATGATGCAGGCAACGGCGTAGCTATGCTGTTCAACCACCTGTTGACAGGTCGTGCTCAGATCTTCAGCGACGTTCGTACCTACTGGAGTCCAGAAGCTGTGAAGCGTGTTACCGGTAAGGAACTTACAGGTCAGGCAGCAGGTGGTATCATCCACTTGATCAACTCTGGTGCTACCACACTCGACGGTACAGGTCAGGCTACAGATGCAGAGGGCAACCCAATCATGAAGCAGCCTTGGGAGATGACCGAGGAGGATGTAGATAAGTGCTTGAAGGCAACTACCTGGTATCCAGCCAACCGTGACTACTTCCGTGGCGGCGGTTTCTCTTCCAACTTCCTCAGCAAGGGCGGTATGCCTGTAACCATGGTTCGTCTGAACCACGTAAAGGGTCTTGGTCCTGTGCTCCAGCTGGCAGAAGGTTGGACTGTAGAGATTGATCCTGAGATTCACAAGGTTCTCGACAAGCGTACAGACCCAACATGGCCTACCACCTGGTTCGCACCACGCCTTTGCGACAAGGCTCCATTCAAGGATGTATATTCTGTGATGAACAACTGGGGCGCAAACCATGGTGCTATCAGCTATGGTCATATCGGTGCCGACCTCATCACCCTCTGCTCTATTCTCCGCATCCCAGTATGCATGCACAATGTAGAGGACGATAAGATCTTCCGTCCAGCATCTTGGAACGCATTCGGTATGGACAAGGAAGGTGCAGACTTCCGTGCTTGCAAGAACTACGGTCCTATATATAAATAAGGTGTAACACCATCAGTACGAATATCATTCAAAAGAAAGAAAAAGAAAATGATTACAGAAGAGCATATTCAGAAATTCCTGGAGCAGGCTCACCGCGTAGGCGATGCAGCTCTCACCATCTGCAGTAGTGGCAACCTTTCTTGGCGCATTGGCGACGAGGCTCTTGTCTCAGGTACAGGTTCATGGGTTCCTAGCCTCCAGAAGGAGAAGGTATCTCAGTGTCTGGTAGCAACGGGCGAAGTTCTCAATGGTGTCAAGCCTTCTATGGAGAGCGGATTCCACCTCGGCGTACTCCGTGAGCGTCCTGACTGCGACGTGGTTCTCCACTTCCAGTCTCCTTTTGCAACAGCTGTAGCTTGTATGCAGGAAACTCCCAAAGACTTCAATGTAACCGCAGAGGTACCATGCCACGTAGGCAAGGAAATCCCTGTGATTCCTTACTATCGTCCAGGTTCTCCAGAATTGGCAGCAGCTGTCATCGCAGCCTTGAAGGATCACAACTCTGCTCTCTTGCTGAAGCACGGACAGGTAGTTTGCGGCAAGAATTTCGATGAGGTGTTCGAGCGTGCCATGTTCTTTGAGATGGCTTGTAGAATCATCGTTCAGAGTGGCGGCAAATACACCACACTGACACCGGAAGAAATCGACGATCTCGAGGTTTACGTATTAGGTAAGAAACAATAAACCTCTATCCTCTATATGAGAGAAGCGGTAGGAGAGAAAGCTGCCCGCTACGGGCACTCTCCTACCGCTTTTTATACGAAACAACTTTTATCTACCCAAACATTTATAAATAACTATGATTTATCTAGCTATAGATTTCGGTGGAGGCAGCGGACGAGTGATTGCCGGAAAACTAGAAAACGGCAAGCTCGAAATGGAGCTCATCCATCGTTTCCCTAACCGACAGGTAAGATTAGGCAACCACGTCTATTGGGATTTCCTCGCCCTTTTCGAGGATATGAAGACGGGACTGAAGATGGCAGGAGCCAAGGGACTCAAGGTGGATGGCATCGCCATCGATACCTGGGGAGTGGATTTCGGTCTCATCGACCAGGACGGCAACCTTCTGGGCAACCCGGTATGCTATCGCGATGCCCGTACCAAGGGAATGCCGGAAGAAGTTTTCAAGCAGATTGATCCATCGGCACATTATGCCATCAACGGCACGCAGGTGATGGAAATCAATACCCTCTTCCAGTTATACAGTCTGAAGAAAGCCAACAGTCCACAGTTGGAGAAGGCTGCGCATCTGCTTTTCACCCCAGACCTCTTCAGCTACTATCTCACAGGCGAAGCCAACAATGAATATACCATCGCATCCACATCAGAACTGCTGAATGCCAGCACCAAAGATTGGGATTGGGAAACCATCGACCAGTTGGGTCTCCCACGCCACATCTTCGGCAAGATCGTGATGCCGGGCACCGTAAGGGGAAAGCTGCGCCGCGACATCGCTGAGGAAACCGGACTCGGAGAAGTGGATGTCATTGCAGTAGGTTCTCATGATACAGCCAGTGCGGTAGCAGCCGTACCAGCCACAGAAGATGAATACCCGATGGCATTCATCAGTTCAGGTACCTGGTCGCTTCTGGGTGTTGAGATAGAAAAGCCAATCCTTACCGAGGAAGCCCGAAAGGCAGAGTTTACCAACGAGGGCGGCATCGGCGGCCGCATCACCTTCCTGCAGAACATCACAGGTCTCTGGATCATGCAGAGACTGATGGCAGAATGGAAGGAGAATGGCGAGGAACAGCAGTTCGACATCATCCTCCCTCTGGCAGAAGAAGCTCACATCAATGCCATCATCCCTGTGGATGACGCTGCGTTCCAGAATCCGGCATCCATGCAGCAGGCTATCATCGACTACTGCGCCACCCATCAGTTGCAGGTTCCTCAGACCAAGGCAGAAATCGTGCGCTGCGTACTCCAGTCGCTGGCAGCCAAGTATGCCGAGGCAACCGCTCACCTCAACGAGATGTTACCGCAGCCAATCAAGTGTATGCACATCATCGGCGGCGGTTCACAGAACAAGTTACTCAACCGTCTCACCTCCGAAGCATTGGGCGTTCCAGTCATTGCGGGTCCTATAGAGGCTACGGGTATGGGCAACATCCTGACCCAGGCACTTGCCAAGGGAAAAATCAAGGATATCGACGAGCTGAGAGCTGTGGTAAGACAAAGCATCTGATCCATCTGAACATTTACCCTACAAACATAAACGCAGACAATATTAACCTGAAATATGGAACCAAAAAAGAAAGAATCAATCCTGATGAAAGACGGGGTGAGCTACCTCGTACCTTTCATATTAATCACATCGTGCTTTGCACTGTGGGGATTTGCCAATGATATCACCAATCCGATGGTGAAGGCATTCTCCAAGATCTTCCGAATGTCATCTACGGATGGCGCACTGGTACAGGTTGCCTTCTACGGCGGTTACTTCGCCATGGCATTCCCTGCCGCCATCTTCATCCGCCGCTTCTCCTACAAGGCAGGCGTACTGCTGGGATTAGGACTCTATGCCTTCGGTGCATTCCTCTTCTATCCGGCAAAGATGATGGGCGAATACTATCCATTCCTCCTCGCCTACTTCATCCTTACCTGCGGACTCTCCTTTCTGGAGACATCGAGCAACCCTTACATCCTGTCGATGGGAACGGAGGAGACGGCAACACGCCGACTGAACCTGGCACAATCGTTCAACCCGATGGGTTCGCTGCTCGGTATGTATGTGGCGATGAACTTTATCCAGGCAAAACTCAACCCGCTTGATACGGCTGGGCGCGCCAATCTCTCGGATAGCGAGTTTGAGGCAATCAAGGAATACGACCTTTCGGTACTGATCAATCCATACCTGATTATCGGTCTGGTCATCCTCACCATCTTCTTCATCATCCTGTTTACCAAGATGCCGAAGAACAGCGAGAAAGACAACAAGATCAACTTCATGCCTACCCTACGCCGCATCTTCCGCATGCCGCACTATCGTGAAGGCGTATTCACCCAGTTCTTCTATGTGGGTGCGCAGATTATGTGCTGGACCTTCATCATCCAGTATGGTACCCGCATTCTGATGCAGGAAGGTA
This sequence comes from Prevotella sp. AM23-5, assembly GCF_003473645.1. Classification (NCBI taxonomy): domain Bacteria; kingdom Pseudomonadati; phylum Bacteroidota; class Bacteroidia; order Bacteroidales; family Prevotellaceae; genus Prevotella; species Prevotella sp. AM23-5. The sequence continues at coordinate 43,160 of NZ_QUCG01000015.1, forward strand.
TGGCAGAGATAGATGCCGAGGTAACCTCGCAGAAGTTCAACATCGTAGCGATGGTACTGTTCTGCTGTTCCCGCTTCATCTGCACCTTCATTCTCCGCTTCTTCAACGCAGGACAGTTGCTGATGATCTTGGCGATAGCAGGTGGCTGCTTCACAGCTGGCGTCATTGCCCTTCACAACATCTGGGGTCTCTACTGCCTGGTAGCAGTCAGTGCCTGCATGTCATTGATGTTCCCTACCATCTATGGTATAGCCCTGAGGGGTCTTGGCGATGATGCCAAGTTTGGTGCAGCCGGTCTCATCATGGCAATTCTGGGCGGTAGTGTCCTGCCACCTTTGCAGGCATCCATCATCGATATGCATACCGTATTCGGAATGCCATCTACCAATGCGTCGTTCATTCTTCCATTCATCTGTTTCGTGGTGATTGCCATCTATGGATATCGCACAAAGTTGCGCAGCATTGGCAAACTTTTAGGTTAAAATTAGCAAGCTGTGGCCGTTTGTTGTCGGTCACAGCTTATTTTTTAGTTAAATAGTTCTAAAGTCGACAAATATTCACAGCATTTCCTATATCAATTAATAAATTTTGCGTATTTTTGCCTAAAATTTTAAAGCTTACCAACCTAGATAATTAATAAAAGAAAATCAGATTGTAAGTGAGTAAATTAAACATCTCAAGCAAGAACAATTAAATATAAATAGATATTCATCACATTAAAAGTTTGTATTATGGCAAAAACTAACAAAACAATGAATCTGGCATTCGCCTTGATGGTTGGTTCTGCTGGTGCTGCTTACGCAGGTATTCCTGCCGTTAACAGCGTACAGAACGTACAGCAAGACGAGACATGTACAGGTATCGTCAAGGATGCTACTGGCGAAACAGTCATTGGTGCTTCTGTTCTCGTGAAGGGAACGACTACAGGTACTGTTACCGACTTGGATGGGAACTTTGAACTCAAAGGCGTCAAGAAGGGTACGGTACTCCGTATCTCTTACGTTGGATATGAGACCCAAGAAGTTGTCTTTAACGGCAAGCCACTCAATGTAACCTTGAAAGACGATGCGAAAAGCCTCAACGAGGTCGTAGTAACCGCTTTGGGTATGAAGCGCGAAACAAAGGCGCTTGGTTATGCAGTTACTGAATTGAAAGGAGAAAATCTTGATAAGAACTTGGTAAACCCTGTATCAGCTTTGCAGGGTAAGGTTGCCGGTGTGGATATCTCGGGTTCTGATGGTGGACTCTTCGGTTCTGCCAAGATCCTGATTCGTGGTGCTTCTACCTTGAGCTCCAACAACCAGCCTATCTATGTTGTTGATGGTGTTATCCTTGACAACGGCGTTAAGAATGGTGATGCAGACTGGAGCCAGAACGATACTGACTGGGGTAATGAATTGAAGAACTTGAACCCAGACGATTTCGAGAGTGTATCAGTTTTGAAGGGTGCTGCCGCTACAGCTCTTTATGGTTCCCGCGGTTTGAATGGTGCGGTCGTTATCACTACTAAGAGTGGTAAGGGCAAGAAGGGTCTCGGCATTAACTTCTCTCAGACATTCGGTATCGATCACGTATATGGTGGTCCAGACTTCCAGAATGTTCGTGGTGATGGTTATATGTCAGGATATGCAAACTTTAAGTCTTCTGGCAATATGCAGGATACCGACTCTTTCTACCTGAACGCAGACGGCAAGCGCTCTGTAGCATTTCCAGATGGAGGTGGCGGTGTGTCTTGGGGTCCTAAATTCGATGGACAGCCTATCGAGTTCTACGACTATTCAACAGTGAACTATTCACCATATAAGAACAACTTTACAGATGCATACGATGATGCCTTCAACACCAATACCAACATTGCCGTATCTGGTGCCAACGACAAGACATCTTTCTATACATCTATGTCTTACAAGTATGCCAATGGTACTACACCAAACAACTCATTCTCCCGTTTGTCTTTGATGGCTAAGGCATCTCACAAGATTACAAACAAGGTAGAACTTGAGGCAGGCATCACTTTTGCCAACTCTAATCCTAAGCAGGGTGGCATGACTAACTTCGGTGAGTGCTTCATTGATGGTACATTCAGCCGTATGTATGATACCCGCTATTGGAGATCACGCTATAAGGGCGTTCATGGAGGCTTGGCAAGCACAGCATATAATGACGAATATGGTAATGCACCTGGACGTAGTGTATGGTGGAGCATCTATGAGAATGAATATTCTCAGAAAGAAACTTCTGTACGCCCTAACGTGAAGGTTACTGCCGACTTGACAAATTGGTTGAAGTTCTCTGCCGAAGGTAACTACAACTACTACTACAAGCGCAGCGAAAGCAAGGAGCTGGGTTCTGGTTACGCCAACGAAGGTGGTGCTTACGGACTTGGACAATATACCAAGGAGCAGACTAACCTGAATGCAAACTTCTCATGGAACAAGGCTGTGAGCGACTTCAACATCAGCGGTTTCATACGTGGAGAGTACTACCACAACTTCCAGCAGGAGAGCAGCATGAAAACCAAGGGCGGCTTGATTGTTCCTGGACAGTATTTCATCGGAAACTCTAAGGAGACTCCTGAAGCTTCTGCCACCATCTCTGGCGAAAAGACCATCATGTCTATTGCAGGTCAGTTGGCATTGAGTTGGAAGGATCAGGTATATCTGGATGTAACAGGCCGTAACGACTGGTCTTCATCTCTGGTATATACAGATAAGCATGGTAACTTCTCTTACTTCTATCCATCAGTTTCCGGATCATGGTTGATTCACGAGACATTCCGTGGCAAGTTGCCATCTTGGATTTCATTTGCCAAGATCCGTGCATCATGGGCTCAGGTAGGTAATGACACAGATGCTTACAGAATCAACTCTGCATACACCATCTATGGTATTGACAAGACTTATGGTTTGCAGGTACCAGAGACTTTATACGATTCTAACTTGAAGCCAGAGCGTAAGAACTCATGGGAAGTTGGTATCGACTGGCGTTTCCTGAACAACCGCATTGGTATTGATGCTACTTATTATCGTGAGAACACCAAGAACCAGATTATGTCTATCTCGGTTCCTAGCATCTCAGGTTTGAGCAACCAGGTAGTTAACGCTGGTAACATTCAGAACCAGGGTGTGGAGCTTGCATTGAATACAACACCTATCCAGACCAAGGATTGGGAGTGGGATTTGAACTTCACTTACACCAAGAACAAGTCTAAGATTGTTTCTTTGCACGAGAACGTAGCTAACTACATCAGCCTGGTAGGTATGCCTTCATACGGTAACTTCCGTATTGGTTCTGTTGCCAAGGTGGGTGGTGAGTATGGTTTGCTGATGTCAGACGCAACTCCTAACTATGATGAGAAGACCGGTCTTCCTATCCTGGAGACAGCTTCTTACAACGGACGCCATGCCGTATACTACTCACGCTCAGGCGTAGAGAAAGAGGTAGGTAGCATCCAGCCAGACTTCCTGGGTTCTGTCAATACAACCTTGAAGTACAAGAACTGGTCTTTGAGTGCTTCTCTTGATATGCGCTTCGGTGGTATGGTTGCCATCTATGGTTCTCACTATGGTACCGCTTACGGTTACTTAAAGTCTTCACTGAATGGAACAGATGCTGCACATGGTGGTATCACCTATAAGTCTATCTGGGATGGCAAGCAGTATGATGACGGTATCATTCCTGAAGCAATCATGCCAGGCGGTGTAACGATCAATACTCCTACAGGTAATTATACCATTGCTGAAGGTGGTGAGCTGTATGCCGACTTGGTTAAGAGAGGAATTGTTGATCCACAGCACGCTTCTTCATGGAACTATTGGAACAATTCATGGGGTCGTGCATCTGTATGGAAGAACAATGACTGGTTCCATGAGCTGAACTACATCGCATTGCGTGAGGTTTCCCTGAGCTATCGTATGCCTCAGAGCATCGCCAACAAGATTGGTGCTTCTAACCTCAGCTTCGTTTTGACTGGTCGTAACTTGGGTTACTTGTTGAATTCATTACCAAACAACTTCAACCCAGAGTCTATGCGTGGTACACAGTCTGGTCAGTTCATGATCCGTTCTGTCAGCCCATACACAGCAAGCTATACATTTACAATCAGCGCAACATTCTAATTTTATAAAAATTGAAGATTATGAAATCAAATAAGTTAATAATGGCGGCACTCGCAGTTGGTCTGACTTTCACCGCTACCAGCTGCCGAGATGATTTCGCTGAAACAAATACCAATCCATCTGCAGTAACAAAGGGAGAAATCTCTTATTTGTTTGCAGAGGCTGTGAATAAATTCGATCCACAACCATATCTGGAGTACTTCTACAATGCTCCAATGAAATACCAGTGGGCAGGAATGGGTATGTCTGCCAGCGGAGCTGGTGAAGGCATTTTGACCTTAACATTGGATGGTGACCAGTCTTGGCAGTATCAAAACGTACTGCGTGTTCTCCGCGCTATGGAGAACCTGTACGATTCATTTGATGAATCTCAGAAGAAGAAACAACTTGGTTACGTGAAGGGTGCTCAAGTCATGAGCATTTATCTGGGTCTTTTCGGAACCGACCTGTATGGTGCTATTCCTTACAAGGAAGCATGTAAAGCAGCCTACGGCGGTACTCTTACCCCAGAATATGACAGCGTAGAAAGCCTGTATGATCTCTGGCTTACACAATTGGATGAGTGCATTGCAGCTTTCACATCTGAAGATGTAAGTATCAAGTCTGAGCAAGATGTAGTTTGCGGTGGTGACAAGGCAAAGTGGGCAAAATTTGCCAATTCCCTGAAGCTTAAAATTGCAGTTCGCCTTTTGGCACAGAATCCAACCAAGGCTAAGCAGATTGCTGCCGCTGTAGAAAGTGCTTCTTGTGGCTATATGAACACCAATAGTGATGATATCCTTTTCAAAAAGGGTGTTAACAAGTTGACTGGTGATGACGGCTATATCAACGACCGCATCTATCACTGGAACGAAGGCTTCACTGGCTGTGTAGGTTCTCAGTCGGTCATCAACTTCATGGTTGATAACAAGGACCCACGTGTACGTTTCTTCTACACCAAGAATCAATGGAACTCAAAGATTATCCAGGGCTACTATGATGCAGGGTTGGAGATTCCAGACTTTATTGAAAAGAACGTAGAATTCACCACTGGTGCAGACGGCAAGAAGAAGTTTGTCAAGTGGAAGGGTATGGGTGAGCCATGGGTACGCTACTATGGTTTGACCGAGGACTGGAACGCACAGCTCGATGCGACAGGTAAATACAAATGGTATTTCCCTTCACAGTATGCTAACGCAGACAAGGAGTTGTACCTCCACAACAAGGAAGGCAAGAATCCACAGGGCTATACTGTGTACTCTACTCTTAACAATATGATGATCATTGGTCGTCGTTATTCTTCTGCATCTCAGGTTGAGGCTGCAACATTGCCAGACGATACCTATACATTCACCACAAAGGATCGCCCTTGGTATGGTTTGTATATGAGTGCAGCAGAAACCAACTTGTACTTGGCTGAGTTTGCTATGCTCAACAATGACGAGGCAAAGGCAAAGAAGTATTACGACAATGCTCTTGCTCTCTCTTGCAACACCTACAATACATTGGCTAAGGACAACCAGGTAGCTTACTACAGCACCGTTACAGGCTGCTTCGGTTACGACAGAGAGAACGAGAAGCCTATCGACTTGCAGGATGGTGAGATTAACAATATGATGCAAAGCGACAAATATGCCTTCACAGGTACAGCTGCAGAAAAGCTGGAGAAGATCTACATTCAGGAGATGCTGAACTTCACTCTCTATCCAAATGAGGTTTTCGTAACAGCACGTCGTTCTGGTTATCCAAGTTATAACTCAACAATTCTGCCACGTAAGAGCTATTCTGAGGTTCCTGCCAACAAGATTCCTCGTCGCTTCCCTACAGGTAATATCAGCAAGACTGATATCATGAAGGGTATCAAGACAGAGGCTTACAAGGCACAGGGCTTGACCATCACTACTTCAGGTCTCTACAATGAGGTTCTTGCAACAGAACGTCTGTGGCAAGACCAGGGTGCTCCAGCATGGGGTGCAGGAAGTGCAAAGTAATATTTAAATACATAGGGTATGGGAACACATCAGTGTTCCCATACTTTGTTTTATTCTAATTCTTAATTCAAATGAAAACAAGATTTTTCTTATTGTTCCTTTCTTTCTTGAGTCTTGCAAGTTATGCGCAAAACAAGACGGTGCTTCTTTATCCAGAGTATCAGAAGGGAACAATCTATATGAACGGGAATCAGGAAGTAAGAGTTCCGCTGAATTATGATGCAGGCAAGCACTGCGTGATGTATCAGCAAAACGGAGAGAACATGATTCTGATGAATGTCCAGTCGGTAGATAGCATAAAGATTGCCCAAGATCTCTTTTGCAGAATCAAGAACAAATTCTATCAGGTAATCAGTTATCCTCAGGGAAAGCTTCTGATTGACTGGGATCTTGACAAAGTGAATGTGGGTTATAAAGGAGCCTATGGAACAGTATCGCAAGCCCGTTCGCAGTCTGTCAATCTCTCCCTTATGGAAGGACAAGAATATTCTGCAAATAAACCAGATACCCAACAGGATGTTTACAAAACCAGAAACAACAACAAATATCTTCTGCTGAAGAATGACAAGCTGAGTCATTTCAGCAACAAGAAGTCTTTGCTCAAACTGTTTCCAAACAATCAGAAAGAAATAGAAGAAATCATCAGGAAACACAATACTGACTTCGTGAAAGCCGAAGACATCATTGCCCTTACTGCTGATATTCTCCCATTGCTTCCATAAAACTCCACCCCTCCATTTCCTAGGTACAACAGAGAAATTCAGCACAAAAAATGCAAAACACTCTTCACAATTCAGCACAAAAAATGCAAAACACTCTTCACCCTTCACCAATCCATTATAACCATCTGATATACAGAAGTTTTAATAGGGTGAAGAGTCAGCTTGACTCTTCACCACTCTTCACCACTCTTCACCCTATCTAATTTTTCTGTTTCAACAGCATCCTTCTTATAGATTCCGGCGGGTGAAGAGTGAGCGTTTTTAATATAAAAAAAACTTAAAGAAAGTACATTTTTGCTGATACTTTCGTATATTTGTACCTGAATATCACAGGCAGTAGCAATTGATGGCATTTACTGCAATAGTTCATTGTCTGCCTATATGTAAAATCTTAACTGCTTATAATTATGACTAAGAAGTTTTTATCATTCGTACTCACAATTGCTTGTTCCATCTTATTGGGAAGTTGTGAGAATTCAGAGGGTTTAATCGTTGAGGACAGCAAGCTGGACATGAGCCTTTTCTCCCAGACCTATACCATCGACGATGAGGGATGTTGTGTCCTCAAGGGTGCTAAGCCAATTACCAGGGGCGAAGTGCAAAGCAAGGTCTTGAACTATGGCTGGAAGTCAATTGCCACTTACGAGGTGCTGGCTAATGGTAAATTGAGCAAAGAGGAGTTTTGGAAAGACATGGTTGGAGGCAGTCCTACCCACTATTGGTTTGAATCGTCGCAGCAGCTCGTTCAGTATTTCTACATGGATGCGAAGCCTGCTTTTTGCTTCCGAAATGTTTCATGGTCGTATGATGCAACCAAAGGTTTCATCCTTTGCGGAAACGACAAATCGGCAACTGTTGACCAATACAAGCAGATTCTCAAACTTGTAGAATCGGACGGCAGAACATTGATGTACACCATACAGAAGATTGCCACAATCAGCGATGGGGACAATGATTACAAACCTGTTTATGCCATGATTGTCTATAAGCGTCTGACCGATGATGAGCTGAAAAAGATGCAAGAGTCCTACAACTATGATTTGAACGCAGACAATTCAGTCCCAGACAACAGTAAGTTTTAAATCCTGCACACAAGGTGAAGAGTGGTGAAGAGTGAGTAAGCACTCTTCACCTCCCGAAACCCCAGTGTTTATCGGGGTTTCGGGCGAAAAGGTGAAAGGTGAAGAGTAAAAAAGAGATTAGGATTCTATACGACGCATCAGAAGAAAACCTGATACGCCAATTCCTCCAATACGAGAGGACGCATCGTTTCTTGCCTCGCCTTGGCATTATATTGCCCTGTACTAGAGCAATATCTTGCCAAGGCGAGGTAAAATATGAAAAGAGGACATTGTGGCAGCAAGTGCTTGGATAGACTTATATCCGAACACTTGTTGCTATCTCCATAAAGGTTCGTTTTCCCATCCTTGTGGAAAGCCCATGGCATGTAAATCAATATTGGGATAATCTGCAAGCAACCTGAGCAGCGAACTTTTCAAATCCATACAAGGAGTTATAGTTTGCTCCATATATAATAAGGTGCATAACTGATGGTAAAGTTTGATAGGCTTTTGGGTTGGAGCAATCCAAGAAAGTGGAAGCCGATTTGGCAATTGTGGCTTCAATGCAAAACGCCTATTCCATATACGAGCATGGTGTGCACAACAATTGCGAAGCACGGTTATGCACCTTATCCAACTTTCCAAGTAAGTGTATTGAGGTAGTCCAAACTCTCTTGCCACTTGCTTTTTAAGACGATTGTCCTTAAACAGACAAAATAATTTGGAAAGCGTACCAAACGAAACGACCTCCAATGTTTTCCACACAGGAGGGAGAGAAGGGAAAGTATATTTCTCGGAATGCTCCTTGATGAAATCTTCATTTGAACGAGACACCTCTTTCTTGATATTGTCAAGGCAGCCTTCATAAAAGTCTGCATTCTTGAACAATGATGCATCCATAAACCAAAATGCGCCATGCTCCATAGAAAATATCTGAATCATTTTGGTCCGAAGAGAAATCTCTATATCTTGAATTGCCTTGAATATAAGTTGACGAAGTTCTTTGTCAAAGAGATAAAGGTCGATGGCTTGTTCAAATGTACTACCCAGTTTATAATGATGAAACTGTCTGTCTTCCTCCATATATCGTAGGTAACTGGCAATACGAAAATAACTGATATTGCGAAGCTGCAATTTGGCAGTTGCAACATCTTCTATCACCAGCCCTCTGTTCTGGAGCAAGGCAACCTGTTCATCTACGTTTATCGGTTGTTTGTCGTAATCCATATACCCTTTATAAAAAGCGAAGTCCCACCGTGGTACGCATCGTTGAGAGGCGTGGTGGGATTTGTTGCTGCAAACAATACTCTTTTTTATTGGAAACTCCAAATATTTTCTTCAAAATCTGCTTGTCAAATATGGATTTTAACGTAAAAAGTTCTAATTTCCAAGGTTTTCTCCTTGTAAGCTATGCGAGATTTAGAAAAATATCGTATCTTTGTCCCCGAATTAAGGCGTTCTTTGCATATTGCAAAATACAGAAACGAGCAGAAGTCCGCTCGTTTCCATATTGTTACCTATATAATAAAGGCAAACGCCTAACTTCTTGATATTCAACTAAAGTCCAATTTAGTGTGAGTTAGTTTTGTTAACAAATTAATGCAAAAAGTCATTTAATATACAAAAGAAAAATTGATTTTTTCTTGGTTGATTCGAGAAAAAAGGCGATAGGTGTACTAAATCTTATTGATTCAAGAGTTAGTGCACCTATCGCCTTTTTTGAGTATTCCAAGATAAGCTCTATGAAAAGAGACTTACTTGATCTTCACTTCTATCTTAGTCTTGGATGCATCAGCGCTGGAGCCGCCAACAAATACCTGGTAAGTGCCAGGAACCACGCGGATGGTGTTGGTCTGGGCATCCCAACCCTCGAAACTCTTGCGAGGAAGATCGATGCTTACCATCTGGCGCTCGCCAGTCTTCAAAGACACACGCTTGAATACCTTGAGACTCTTGATTGGTCCATCCACATCATCCACACGCTTGATATAAACCTGCGCTACTTCGGTACCCTCTCGCTTGCCCGTATTCTGCAAGGAGAACATCAGCTTGTAATCAGCAGCCTTGCTGCCACGCTTCCTGCTCTTCACCTGCATCAGGGTAGGCTTGCCGTACTCGAAAGAGGTATAACTCAAACCGTAACCGAATGGGAACAAAGGCTCGCCCTTGAAATAACGATAGGTACGATTCTTCATCGTATAATCGAGGAAATCAGGAAGATCGTTCACACTCTTATAGAAGGTAACCGGAAGCTTGCCCGATGGATTCACCTCGCCAAAGAGAACCTTGGCTACAGCCTCACCACCCCGTTCACCAGGATACCATGCCTGAAGGATTGCCTCGGCATTTTCCGTCTCAGGAACCATGGCGATGGCACCTCCCGAACAGTTGACAAAGACAACACGCTTGCCTGCCTGATGCAGCATGGCGATAACCTGGCGCTGAGCCTTCGGCAACTCCAGGTCGGTTCTGTCGCCGCCCTTGAATCCAGGCTCCTCAATCTCAAGCTGCTCGCCCTCCAGATTTGGAGAGATACCGCCTACGAATACCACGGCATCCGCATCGCCCACCTCTGCCAGGATCTGCTCGTTGGTAGGCTTCGAAGTCTTCAGGATATCAAACTGCATCACAGCCACATCTTCCTTCTGGGTATAATCTATCTGAATCTTAACCGGCTTGCCTGCTTTCAGAGAGAGCGGTTTGATGATAGGCGCCACGCGGCCCCAGCACTCTCGCATATTCACGATGGTATCGCCATCCACTATCAGGCGGCAACCATCATCAATACCCATATTGATGGTAAGATCCTCATCCCTGTCAGGAGTCAACACTCCCTCATAGCGGGCTGAGAAATGAGTAAGATTCACACCCGGTGCAAACACGGTATTACCACCATTGCTCAGATTGATGGCAGTCTTCATCACATCCGTAGCCACCGGCTCACCCTTCTGTTCCTGATTGTTCCAGTAGGTGGCCTTCATTCCCTCACGGAAGAGATTGAAACGGCTTTCCTGCACCTCGTTTCTTGTCAAGGTACAAGCTGGAACATACTTCACCTCTGCCCCCTTCATATAGTTGCGGATGCCCTGGAGGATGGTGGTAGAACTGGTAGGATAACCCGAATAGTTGCCTCGCAGCATGATGGAGTCATTGGCATTAGGTCCCATCACCACAATCTTCTGATTGCGGTTCAATGGCAGCAGCTGGTTTCTGTTCTGAAGAAGTACGATACCTTCTTCAGCTATCTTCTCAGCCAGATCCTTATGAGCCTTGCAGGCGATGACGTTCTCAGGAATCTGAGTCCATGACACGGTTTCATCCTTATCGAAATCGCCCAGTTGGAAACGAGCCACCAGCAGACGCTTCAGGCTCTGGTTTACCTTATCTTCATTGATCATTCCCGCCTTCACAGCCTGCGGAATAGTACGATAGGCACTGCCGCACTCCAGGTCGGTACCGGCATTCACAGCCTGGGCAGTTGCCTCGGTAGCGGTCTTTGCCGTACCATGATAGCCCGGCATAAAAAAATCGAAGATAGCTCCGCAATCGGAGGTAATCAGTCCCTTGAATCCCCATTCGTCTCTGAGGATCTGGCGCTCAAACTTGGCGTTGGAACAGCAAGGAGCACCATCTATACGCTGATAGGCACACATCACCTCAGCCACATGTCCATCCTGTACCAGCGACTTGAAGGCAGGGAGATAAGTCTCCCACAAATCCCGGGCTGGCAGATTCTCCAGATTGAAGACGTGGCGATTCCACTCCGGACCGCTATGCACGGCGAAATGCTTGGCACAAGCCAGTGTCTTGACATATTGGGGAGCCTTAGACTGATCAGAAGCCAGAACACCAGGAGCCGCCAGCGGCTTGCCGTCGAACGACTGTCCCTGCAAGCCATTCACTACGGCGAGTCCCATACGTGTAGTGAGATAAGGATCTTCGCCATAAGTCTCCTGTCCGCGTCCCCATCTAGGATCACGGAAGATATTGACATTCGGAGTCCAGAAGCTCAGACTCTGATATCTCTTTACATTACCCGACTTCTTCGCCACCTGCGCCTTGGCTCTCGCCTCATCGCTTACGGCAGTAAACACCTGATAGAGCAAGGCATCATCCCAGGAAGAAGCCATGTGCATGGTGATAGGGAAAACCGTGGCATATCCGTTGCGTGCCACACCATGCAGCGCCTCGTTCCACCATTGAAACTGAGGGATACCCAGTCGGGAGATGGCAGGCGAAGCATCCATCATCAGTTTCGTCTTCTCCTCCAGGGTCAGGCGTGAAAGTAAGTCATTGGCTCTTGCCTCGGCAGAAAGGTTAGGGTTCTGATAAGGCAACAGCTGACTGGCTGGCTGTTGGGCATGAGCTGAGAGCGCCAGAGCGGACAGCATAGCCAATGTAAGTATTTGTTTCTTCATAACTACTATTGTTAGTACGATAATATTGTATAGATTCGTTTTATTATGCAAAAATACATATTTTTCCTGAATACTGAGACTGATGAAGTGTTAAAAAACTCAGATTGTTTTCATTTTTATGTGATTACTTCCTAATTTTTTCGAATCATTCAAACAATAAAGCACTTTTTCCTTGCTGATTCCAAATATTAGTGCTAACTTTGCACTCAGAAACGACTCTATCTTTTTAGAAGACAAAGATACAATAAGAAAGATACAACAAGACAGTAAGATCGCAATAATATGGAAAAGATTCTAATAGTTGAAGACGATATCGCATTTGGAACCATGATTCAGACATGGCTCAGGAAGAAGGGATTCGAGGTGGAGAAAACTACTTCGGTCAAGGCCGCCATACAGGTTTGCGAGGAGGCAGAAAGAGGATTCGATCTGGTATTATCAGACCTCCGCCTTCCAGACCACGACGGCATCTTCCTGCTGCAATGGATGAGAAAGCATGGCGTGCAGGTGCCTTTCATCGTGATGACCAGCTATGCAGAAATTCAGAATGTGGTGCTCGCCATGAAATCGGGCGCTACCGATTATGTGGCAAAACCTTTCCATCCGGAAATCCTTCTGGATAAGATCAAGGAAGCTATCAAGACTCCGAAAAAACAGGATCCGTATGCTGCCTCAGCAGATAGTCAGCGTTCCACAGACACAAATTCTACTCCTACAAACGCAGCACCTGGCAAGCAGGCAGGAAATCAGGCTTCATCTGCCAATGGGGATGTACCCAAATACCTGGAAGGTGAAAGCGAGGCTTCACGCAAGCTCTACAGTTTCGTTTCGCTGGTGGCTCCTACCCCTATGTCGGTACTTATCTTGGGTGCCAGCGGTACGGGTAAGGAATATGTGGCTAGAAGAATCCATGAACTCAGCACAAGAGCCAATAAACCTTTCTTCGCACTCGACTGCGGTGCCATCCCTAAAGAAGTGGCGGCATCAGAATTCTTCGGTCATGTGAAGGGATCGTTTACAGGTGCTGACCAGGACAAAAAAGGTGCTTTCGAGATTGCCAACGGAGGAACTCTCTTCCTCGATGAGATGGGAAACCTGAACTATGAAGTACAGGTGCAGCTGCTCCGTGCCCTCCAGGAAAGAAAAATCCGTCCGGTGGGAAGCAACAAGGAAATAGATATCGATATCCGACTGGTATGCGCTACCAATGAGAATCTGGCTCAACGCGTGGCAGAAGGCAACTTCCGTGAAGACCTCTACCACCGTATCAACGAGTTTACCATCTACATGCCGGAGCTGAAAGACCGTGGTGCCGACCTCTTCCTCTTTGCCGACCTCTTTATCAAGCACGCCAACAAGGAGCTGAACAGAAATGTGGAAGGACTCGACGGCAAAGCCAAGGAGCGAATTGCCGCCTACAACTGGCCGGGCAACCTGCGAGAATTGAACAATGTGATGAAACGAGCTACCCTGCTCGCCACCGGAAGATACATCGGAGTAACCGAACTGGAACAGAGTATGGCGCATATCCAGCCACAAGCTCCTACCGCCCTGCACGATGAGGAAACGGAACTGCAGCGCATAGAAGCTGCGCTGAAAGCAGCAGGCGGCAACAAGAGTAAGGCTGCACAATTGCTCGCCGTAGATAGAAAGACACTCTACAATAAGATGAAGAAATACGGTATCTGATAGAAAGAAGTACGTCTTTTGATGATATGGGAAAATGGGGAAAATGGGGAATCTGATGACCATTCCCCAACTTTTTGGGGAATAATTCCACACCAGTTCCACAGTTTCCACAATGTAGAATTCTGGAACAAAAAGCATTTACTGCTGATAATCAAACTATTAGATAATTCTTTTGTTTTTTGGCACGCAGATTGTGATATTAGAAAGTGAACACGCCAATGAGCAGTAACGCAAGCAAGGCTGTTCACAAAGAAAGTTATAAACATAATATTCACAATAAAAAAAACAAAAGATTATGAAAAAGTTAGTTTTCGCAGCTATCGCTGCCATGGTTATGGTTTCAGTTAGCAATGTATTCGCCAGCAACAAGATGGCAAGCGTATCATCAGCTGCTCCAGTTGACACAGTAGCTCCAGCAGAACCAGCTGCTCCAGCAGACACAACAGTAGAGAAAGAGAATCCAGCAGAAACACCAGCTGAAACTCCAGCAGAGACTCCAGCAGACTCGACAGCAACAGATTCTACTGTAGCAGAGTAATATCACCTTTAAAAAATAGTAATTAACTGAGGAAAAGATAGAATAACACTAGTAATTACGCGTCGCTTTCAATCAGGCAGGAGACTAATGATAGAATTCATTGGTCTCCTGACTTGTTTTTAGCCCTTTTGTTTTCTAATATCATTTTTTTGCATTAACTTTGCAAACAAATATCTATTGAGCAAGATATCAGTCTGCTCATCATTTTAAACGATTTCTCATGCACAAGAACAATATTCCTCTCAAGGTAGCCCTCGGATATAGCGCCATTGCCATTATTATGATTCTGGCAATCAGTCTGGTGTATAGCAACACCAAGAGCATCAATGCCATCAATGAAGCTTCGCGCGAGTATATCCAGAAAAGGGGTGCCGCCGACAGTACCATTTCTTCCCTGCTCAAAGAGGAGCAGAGAAACCTGAAGCAACTGTCTGATGCCATGGCAGGAAGACCTACCCAAAACTATCTGCAGAATAAGGTGAAGAATCTGAATACGGGAAAGGATTCCATACTGGTTCACTCCAAGGCACCTCAAACCCACGAGGCGAAAAAGACGACGGTAGAGGTATTGAAGACCCGAAGGGGGTTCTTCCGCCGACTCGCCGATGCCTTCAAGAAGGAGCACGCCGAAACCTTAAGCGTAAAACAGGACAGCAACCGGGCTGTCATCGATTCTGTTACCACCCCAGTCAACGTGGCGGAAAACGTAGCGACCATCCTCGACCAGATAGACAAGAAGGAGAAAGTGGAAACGCAAGGCCACAAGCAGAACATCAATAGGGAGATGGAAGAGCTGAAGATGGTGAGTGCCAAACTCGCCCTGCGCTCCGCCAAACATCTGAGCGATGTGCACCAGCGTGAAAAAGACAATATGCAGGAAGCCATCAAGAAGGCGATGGAAGCAAGAAAGCATCTGTTGTGGCAGATGGAACTGCTCGCCATCGTAGCCTTCTTTGCCATCGTCATCATGATCTGGTTTATCTGGCGCGATGCCAGAAAGGAGCGCATCTACAGGGAAAACCTGGAGGCTGCCAATGAGGAAATCCAGCGTATCATGAACCAGCGCGAGCGCCTGCTCCTCACCATCACCCACGATATCAAGGCGCCAGCTGCCTCTATCTCGGGCTTCATCGATCTGATGAAAGATTATGTCAACAATCCAAAGGGCATCGAATGCCTCCAGAACATCAAGAACTCTGCTGCTCATCTTTCACATCTCGTTGCCTCGCTGCTCGATTATCATCAGTTGGAGAACGGACTGATGAAGGTTCAGCCTACTTCTTTCTCACCGGCACAACTGGTAGCAGAATCGGTAGAGGGAATGAGATTGCGGGCAGAAGAGAAAGGATTGGAGATTTCATTCGAATGCAAGATGAAGGGGATGGGAACTTCGGATTCTTCGGAAACTTCGGATTCTCCAATGAAGAAGAAATTCTTCCGTGCTGATGCCTTCCGCATTCGCCAGATATTGGATAATCTGGTAAGCAATGCCATCAAATATACCGATCGGGGCAGCGTTACCATCCAGGCACAGGTTTCAGAAATTCTGGGCAAGCCTACGCTTACCCTGAGCGTAAAGGATACGGGAAAGGGAATGACCGATGAGGAGAAACAGAAGGTGTTCCAGGCGTTTACGAGATTGAAGAGCGCCCAGGGCATCGAGGGTACCGGTTTGGGATTGTCCATCACCCAGGAACTGGTTTCGCTGCTTGGTGGAGAAATCATCCTCCACTCTACCCTGGGCAAAGGTTCTACCTTCATCGTCACCATCCCTATCGAGCCAGCACCAATGGAGGAGTCTCAGGAAATGGCTCCATCAGAAGTTAAGCATGATCCTTCTCCCGATTCTGCTCAAGATAAGGAAGGACAGAATTCTGGCAGCCATCAGGTTACTGATATAAAGAAGAAGCCGGAATTTGCCAACCACAAGATTCTGATTCTAGATGATGACAAGCTGCAGCTCCAGCTTCTCCAGGAGATGTTGCGCCGCATCGTAGGCGACACCTGGCAGGTTTTCGCCTGCAATCATGTGATGGATGCCCTCACCACACTACATAACGAACAGCCAGCCCTGATGCTGATGGATATCGAAATGCCGGAGATGAACGGCATGGATATGATTGCCCACATCAACCATACCAATATGATGGTGGTGGCGATGACTGCTCACGATACAAGCATCCTGGAACAGCTTCTGAAAGCCGGCTTCGACGATTGCCTGTTCAAGCCATTCAGTATGGAGAAACTGTCTGATATCCTGGGAATAGAGTCCCAGCCTCAACTGGATGCCCAGTCTGGAACTCCATCCCAGCCTGATTCATCACTCCAGCCAGTTTTATCATCCCAGCAGAAATCCAATCCTCAGCTGGATGCTCTTCTTGCTTTTGCCGGAGGCGACGAAGAAGCGGCGAAGGAGATTCTTGATACCGTGAAGCAGGAACTTGCCGATCATCTCACGAATCTGAAAGAAGCCGTAGAAGAGGAATCCTTATCTACCGACCGCATAGGAAAGGCGGCACATAAGCTCCTCCCTATCGCCACCATGATGCAGATGGGATGCCTCGAAGAACTCAAGGCGCTGTCACCCGAATACATCGGCGAGATAGAAGAAGCCGAGATCAGAGAAAAACTGAAGGTTGTGATTACGACCTTATCTGCTGCGGTGTCAGACCTGTATGCTTCTTGAAATATCGGCAGAAGAAACTGACGTCGGCAAAATGAAACTCCCAAGCCATCTCCTTGATGCTTTGCGTGGTCCGCTTAAGATGCATCTTGAGCTGCAGAATCACGTATTGGTCGATGATGGTCTTGGGGGTATGCCCCGTCACCTGATTCACGATGTTGGTCAGATATTTCGAGGAGATATTCATCTGTTCGGCATAATAGTTCACATCCCTTGAAATCTTGTAGTCCCTCTCCAGCAGCATCATAAACCGATTGAACAATTCTCTTACACGATACGATTTTACTTCATCTGGTCGGTATTGCGGATTGCGCTGAAGATACTCATGAAAACCGATGAAGAATGCCTTCAACTGGCACAATACCAACTGCGAGATGCAGGTACACTCCGACTGGTCGAAATATACCTTCAATAAACCAAACATCCCATTGATGATGTTTGTCACCACGGGGGTATCCTGCCGACAGCGGTCTTCCCGCAAGGAAGAATATACCGTCTGCTCCAGCTGCAAGCTTGCTTCTCGAAGCAAGGAAGGATTATATTTCAGGATTTCAACTTGGAAGCTGTTCGCAGTTTGAGGGGATTTGCAATCCCCGTTTTCAGTTTCAGGGGATTTGCAATCCCCATTTTCAGTTTGAGGGGATTTGCAATCCCCGTCAACCTTCAATTCCACTACATCATTCGGAAACAGCGTAATCACCGCCCCCTCATAAAGTTCCCAATCCTTATAATTCACATTCAGTCTCGCCTTTCCCTTCCGGCAAATCAATATCGCTCCGTAAGTCAAAACTTGCGGACCCTCCTGCCATTCCTCCAAACCAGAGCAGGAAAGGCTTGCTTCCTGCTGACTACTTAATTCAGATAATTCCATCTACACCTTATTATATATAGAGTTATTATATCTCTTTATTCCTATTTCGGTTGCAAAATTACACAAAATATGTGAGATAAAAGAACTATTATTCCCAAATCGTCCATCCACTACGAAATATTTAAAGCGATTGTTCGCTCAAAACTCCGTACCTTTGCACCCGAAATTCAAAAAGTAATGATCAATGATTAAGAACATCTTATTTGTAGGCCTTCTGCTTGCAGGAGGAACCCATTGGGCTTCGGCTCAATCACAAACCACCGAAGGGACGGCTGCTTCCTTGCCTGCCAGCAAGAAAGAAAACATGACCATCAGCCAACTCTTCCAGAAGGTGGAGGATAACAGCAAGAGCCTTCGCACTTCATTATCAGGAGTAGAAGCAGCCCACCTCGGCATCGAAGCGGCCAAAAGCAAGAAACTGCCCGACCTCGATGCTTCCCTCTCTTTCAGTTACATCGGCAATGCGCTGATTACCGACCGCGACTTCAGCAACGTTCATGGTTTGAAATCCCCACATTTCGGCAACAATTTCGCCTTCCAGGCACAGCAGGTGGTTTACGCCGGTGGAGCCATCAATGCAGGCATCAAACTCGCCGAACTCGGAAAGCAGCAGGCAGAAGTAGGCGTAAAACTCACCCGTCAACAGATTCGCTTCATCGCCCTGGGGCAATATCTCGACCTCTATAAGATAGACAACCGCATCAAGGTGTATGAAAAGAACATCGAGTTGACCCGCCAGCTCATCGACGACATCAAGGAGAAACAGACACACGGAATGGCGCTGAAGAACGACATCACCCGATACGAACTCCAGATGGAAAGCCTCAAACTCGGTCTTACGGCGCTCCGAAACAACCGGAGCATCCTGAACCATCAGCTTTGCAATACCCTAGGAATGAACCAGGGAAGCCAAAAGAATGAAGGAAGCCAGATGAACCAGACAAGCCAGGAGATTCAGATCATCCCCGATGCTACTATCGCCGACAAAACCTACGGCAAGGAAGGCGAGGCTTACTGGCAGACGGCAGGCACCCTGAACTCTCCACTCCTGGAGCAGAGCAGCAACGCCATCCGCATCGCCGAACAGAAAGAAAAGATTGCCAAGAGCGATCTTCTGCCAAAAGTGGCTTTCGTTGCCGCAGATAATTTCGATGGACCTATCCTCTTCGAATTACCACCTGTTGATAAGAACCTCAACGTATGGTATGTGGGCGTGGGTGTGAAATACAGCCTCAGCTCTCTCTTCAAGAGCAACAAGCGAATCAAGCAGGCAGCCGTAGAGACCCGACAGGCTAAAGAGGCACATGCCGTTCAGGCAGAGCAGCTTAACAATAATGTGCAGGCTGCCTACGTGCAGTATCAGCAAACCTACGTAGAACTGGAAACGCAGCGAAAGAGCGTGGAGCTGGCACAACAGAACTACGACGTGATGAATGCCCGCTATCTCAGCCAGCTCGCTCTGGTTACGGATATGGTGGATGCCTCCAACCTCAAGCTCAATGCCGAGCTCAGCGAGGTGGATGCCCGCATCAACATCGTCTATGCCTACTATCGTATGAAGTACGTGGCAGGAGAAATTTAACAAAAAACGCGGCAGGAGAAATTTAATTTTAAAAACAGAATTAAGAGTTTTTATCGAAAACTATTATCAAGAGATTATGAGCAAGAAGATTATCAAGAGAATATATAATGTAGTGATTATCCTCCTTTTCCTGGGAGCTACCGGCTGGTGTTTCAGCCATTTCTATCATGGCAGCGATGTGGCTTACACAGATGATGCACAGGTAAACCGCCATATCACCCCTATCAATACCCGTGTACCGGGATTCATCAAGGAGATTCGTTTCAACGACTATCAGCACGTAAAGAAAGGCGATACCCTTGTTATCATCGAGGATGCAGAGTTTCGTCTGCATGTAGCTCAGGCAGAGGCAGGCTTGCGTGGATCCAAGTCAAGTTCTTCGGTAGTTACTGCCAGCATGGGCACCACCAATACCAATGTGCAGACAGCGGCTGCCGGCATCGAGGAGGCTCGTGTGGATATGATGAATGCCAAGCAGGACTTCGACCGCTTTGCAGCCCTGATGAAGAAGGATGCGGTAACCCGTCAGCAATACGACAACGCCTATGCCCGCTATCTGGGAGCCAAGGCACGTTATGAGCAGGCTAGCAGCCGCAAGGCTAGTGCCGCATCAGTTCGCAATGTACAGACCCAGCAGCTCGGCGGTTCACGTGCCGGAGAGAGCGTGGCAGAAGCACAGCTCAACCTGGCTCGCCTCAACCTTTCCTATACTGTAATCGTGGCAACCTGCGATGGCGTGATGGGAAGAAAGGATATTCACGAAGGCCAGTTGGTACAGCCTGGTCAGATGCTCGCCCGCATCGTGGATGACAATGATGTTTGGGTGGTAGCCAACTATCGTGAGACTCAGATGGACGGCATCACCGTGGGCAAGACTGTAGATTTCACCGCCGATGCCATCCCAGGTGTAGTATTCCATGGCAAGGTAGAGGCTCTCTCTGCCACAGCCGGCAATGCCTATTCCATGATTCCTGTGGATAATGCCACCGGCAACTTCGTAAAGGTAGAGCAGCGTGTGCCTGTGCGCATCGCCCTTACCAAGGATAACGACCCGAAACAGATAGCCCTGCTCCGTGCCGGACTGAATGTAGAAGCCAAGGTTCGCATCAAATAGAATGTTCTGTAAACTATAAATTATTAATTATAAAAAATGCCAGGACCTCCAATGCTTCAAGGACCCTTCCGGGTTCCTTCGTTCAATGGATATATTCCTCGCCGGTTACAGCCATGGATTTATCTCCTCTTCGCCTTCATCTTCCTGATGTCGGGCGGAATCTATGGAGGAGCCATGAGCCAGGTGATGGGCGAGTACAGTTTGATGAGAGAAGACGTGCTCATGATCATCATGTTCAACGTGGTGGGCGTGGCGATGCCATTCCCCTTCCTCTTCAAGATGAAGTTCCACTTTACCAACCGCCAGCTCCTGCTGAATGCGGCACTGGTAGTGGCAGCTTGTAATTTCCTCATCATGTGGACCGACTCAGTGCCCTTGATGTGCATCCTCGCTTACATCGCAGGCTTCTTCAAGCTCTGCGGAACCTTCGAATGTATGAGCACCATCCAGTTGTGGATGACCTCCAAGCGCGATTTCACCATCTTCTTCCCCCTGCTCTACTGCATCGTGCTGGGAAATATGTTCCTCTCGCCTTGGATCACCGAACACCTGATTTACATCTATCAGGATTGGCGCATCATCAACTGGGCGATGACGGGAGCCCTGCTTCTGGCGGCACTCATCGTGTATGTCACCACCCACGACTTCCGCTTCATGAAACCCCTGCCCTTCATCAGTATCGATTATCTGGGCTGCATCCTGTGGTCGGCATGGATGCTGGAGTTCATCTTCTTCTTCACCTACGGCGAGCACTACAACTGGCTCGATTCGAAGATCATGCAGATGGATGTATTGCTCTTTATATTTACCGGATATTTCTGCATCCAGCGAATGCTCCACATCCGTCACCCTTACATCGCTCCGGCGGCATGGAAGTATAAGCGACTCATCCCGCTGCTTATCCTTTTTGCATTCGTAGAGTTTATGGGCAGTACGCCTAAAGTGTTGCAAACCGCCTTTACGGGTGGCGTGCTGCATTTCGGCAACATCACCACCAATGTGCTCAACTTCGTGGAATGGACGGGTGCCATCGCCGGCTGCCTCTTCTGCCTCTTCTGGTGCAAGGTGCTCTGTCAGAAATACACCCGTCTGCTCACGATAGGTGTGGCAACGATGGTATGTTATCCCGTGATGATGTATTTCCTCATCGATCCGGGTCTCAACATCGAAGCACTCTATCTGCCCTGCTTTCTGCGGAGCTTCGGCAATGCTATCTTCTTCTGCATGCTCACCGTGTATCTGGAAGAACTGATGCCGTTCCAGCATTTCTTCATGGGATTGACGATGGCAGGCATCATCCGCAATGGTCCGATGTCGGCGATGTGCTCAGGTCTGTACAGTTTCGGGCTCCGTTATCAGATGGCAGACAACATGTCGCGCGGCTTGCCCTACGATGCCACCAATCTTCTGATGCTCAGCATCCGGAATCTCTATGGCATCACCTGTCTCATCGGTATTGCCGTGCTGATCATCTTCCTGCTCTGGGATGTACAGCCCGTGAGAAGTACCCTGAAGAAGATGCCTTCCTGGAACTTTGTGGGAAAGAGAATGAAGAAAAAGAAAGGATTTGCGAAATAAAAGAAAGAGATTCTTGGTATTTTCAAACTTTATTCGTATTTTTGCAAAGATTTAGCAAGCTATAAACAGAAACAAGAATCATTTTCATATAACAATAATAATGAATACAGAACAACTTTCTATGACCAAGAAAACTCTTGTGGGAGTACAATTCCTATTTGTGGCTTTCGGTGCAACGGTTCTGGTGCCTCTCCTGATAGGCATCGATCCGGCAACGGCTCTCTTCACCGCAGGTGTGGGAACCTTTCTCTTTCACTTCATCACCAAGGGCAAGGTGCCTATCTTCCTGGGCAGTTCCTTCGCCTTCATCGCTCCTATCATCGCTGCCACCAAGCAGTGGGGACTTCCGGGAACCATCGCCGGACTTACCAGCGTCTCCCTGGTGTATTTCATCATGAGCGCCCTAGTAAAATGGCAGGGCAAGAAACTGCTGGATAAGATTTTCCCTCCGGTAGTCATCGGACCCGCCATCATCCTTATCGGTCTTTCCCTTTCGGGCAGCGCTGTGAATATGGCTAAGACCAACTGGGTTCTCGCCTTCGCATCGCTTATCACCGCCATCCTGGTACTTACCTTCTGCAAGGGACTGATGAAGCTGGTGCCTATCATTTCGGGCGTTATCGTGGGTTACGTCATCGCCATCTGCATGGGCGAGGTAGATTTCTCGGATGTAGCAGCGGCTTCGTGGTTCTCCTGTCCGGTAAGCTTCGATACCATCACCCATTTCTCCTGGGCGCCATTTCTCTATATGCTACCCGTGGCGATAGCACCGGTGCTGGAACATATCGGCGACGTGTATGTGGTGAGTGCCGTGGCGAAGAAGGATTTCGTGGCAGATCCGGGATTGCATCGCACGATGTTGGGCGATGGAGTGGCGTGTCTCTGTTCCGCCTTCCTGGGTGGTCCTCCTGAGACTACCTATTCTGAAGTAACGGGAGCGATGTCTATCACCAAGGTCACAAGTCCTGCCGTGATTCGCATATCCGCAGCCACCGCCATCTGTTTCTCTATCGTGGGCAAATTGAGTGCCTTGCTGCAGAGCATACCTCAAGCGGTATTAGGTGGCATCATGCTGCTTCTTTTCGGCACCATCGCCAGTGTGGGTGTTCAGAATCTGATGCAGAACAAGGTAGATATGAATGAAACCCGCAATGTCATCATCATCTCGGTGATGCTGACGATGGGCTTGGGTGGTGCCGTCCTCTCCTCCGGTTCCTTCGCCATTTCCGGCATCGGTCTCTCTGCCGTCATCGGCGTGATTCTCAACCTCGTACTTCCTAAAACGAAGAAGGAGGAGGCGTAAAAAGTGGGAAAACATCTATTTTCGAAGAAAAAAATGTTTTTTAATCATGGAGAAATAAACTAATTCGCAAAATATCCGTACCTTTGCAGTATGAAAACATTATTAGACGTTCATACACATACCATAGCATCGGGTCATGCCTTCAGCAGTTTGCAGGAAATGACCTTGGCTGCAAAAGAAAAGGGGTTGGAAATACTGGGAATCACAGAGCACGGACCACATATCCCAGGCACCTGTGATCCCATCTATTTCAGAAACCTGCATTGCGTTCCCCGTCAGCTCTATGGAATCAAGCTGATGCTGGGAGCAGAACTCAACATCCTCAATACCCAGGGCGATATTGACCTCGATGAGGATTACTGGCGCATGCTTGATATCCGAATCGCCGGCATTCATAGCCTTTGCTGGCAGGGAGGGACCAAGGAAGAGAACACGCAGGGTGTCATCAATGCCATGCGCAATCCATTCGTGCAGATTATCTCCCATCCTGGAGATGGAACGGCAGAACTGGATTTCGAGGCTCTGATGAAGGTTTCCAAGGAGACGCATACCCTGCTCGAAATCAACAATCACTCCATGGCTCCCATCCGCCACAAGACGGTGGCAGCTCCTAATAATCTGGAACTGCTGGAACTTGCCAAGAAGTACGAGACCCCTGTCATCTTCGGAAGTGATGCCCACTTCTCTGCCATGATTGCCGACTACAGCAACATCATGCCGCTGGTAGAGAAAGCAGAGTTCCCTGACGAGCTGGTTCTCAACTATCAGCCGGAGAAGTTCATGGCTTATCTCAAGCCTACCCCTGAAAAATAGGAAAATTTCGTTTCACATATCATTTGCACTACTATGATTATAGAGGAAATTATCAAGTATAACGAGGAATTCGTAGCCAGCAAAGGTTACGAGAAGTATCTTACAAGCAAATATCCAGACAAGAAACTTGCCATCCTTTCCTGTATGGATACCCGCCTGACAGAGCTTCTGCCGACAGCATTGGGATTGAAGAATGGAGATGCCAAGCTCATCAAGAATGCCGGTGGACTGGTTATCAGTCCATTCGACTCCGCCATGCGCAGCCTCCTGGTTGCCATTTACGAACTGGGTGTAGAGGAAATCATGGTCATCGCCCACTCCAACTGCGGTGCCTGCCACATGAACGGCCAGCAGATGAAGGAATTGATGCTCAAGCGCGGCATCCATCAGGATGTCATCGACACCATCGGACTTTGCGGCATCGACCTAGACCATTGGCTGGAGGGCTTCCACGACACCGAGGATTCTGTAAGAAATACGATTAATACCATCCGTACTCACCCTCTTGTACCAAAGGATGTCAATCTGCATGGTTATATCATCGATTCCCAAACGGGTAAGCTCACAGAAGTAAAATAGAACTATATAATAATAATGAGAACATCAGCCGATGATGAAGAAGAAAAAAATAAGATAGTTTTCAATGCTTGATGAACGCCAACCCCATCTGCATCGCCTTTTTCACCATATTTGCCACATTGCTGGCTTGCAGCTTGCTCATCAAGTTGTGGCGGTGAAATTCTACGGTATTGTTGCTGATGTTCAACTCCCGGGCGATGGCATTGGTCGAATGTCCCTCGGCTATGTGCTCCAAGACTTCGAGTTCTCTATTAGAGAGGTTGACTTGCTCGACATTCTGCTGATTGATCAGTCTGAAAAACTGTTGACTATAATACCCCTTTCCTTCTTCTATCTTGTGCAGAGCAGTAAGAAGTTCCTGCGGGTCATCACCTTTCAAAACTATGGCATCTACATCCTCGTCCATCAGCTGACGTATCGTCCAGATTTCTTCGTGCATCGTATAGACAATGATCTTGGTCTTGGGATGCTTATGGTGAAGCAGCTTGACAAGCAGCAGACCATTCTCATTACTCAGTTCCAAGTCGATGATAGCGGTATCGATATTCTCCCTGTTGATGATATCCCTGGCAGATAGGAGGCTAGAGGCGGTCTGTACATTTTTATAGACACCATCTTGCAGGATGAGTGCCCTCAAACCAACCAAGACGACAGGATGGTCATCTACAATAAGGATGCTTTTGCTCTTTTCCATGATGATACATTTTTAAGCGTAATTTTTCGCAAGCCTTTGCTCGCAGATTATAGTTGAAACTTGAGTTCTACCAGATACTCTTCTCCATCATTTCTTATATCGAGTTCTGCCTGCAGAGCTTCAGCTCTCATCTTCAGGGTATCTTTGCCGATGCCTGGCTTGCCCTGGCTGATAGGGTGAAGTGGTGACAGATCGTTGATGATGGATATGCTCCCCTGCTTTCCACAGGTATCCAGCGTGACGCTTATCATCTTGCTGTATCCATATTTGATGGCATTGGATACGCATTCCTGGATGATGCGGTAGATCTCTATCGCCTTGCCGTCCGGGAGATTCTGCGCATTGAAAGAGGTACTGATGAATGGCTTGACGATGGTTCCGTTTTCGACTGTTACCGATTGACAGAAGCTTTCTATCAGCTCCGCAAGCGAAGTGTTGTCAAATCTAGGTGGTATCAGCTCATGTGAAAGACGGCGTACATCATGTCCCACATTTTTAAGCAATCTTTCTGCTTCCTCCTTATTGGTCTGCATCATGATATTCACCGCCAGAATATCGTTGCATACTCCATCATGCAATTCCTTGGCCAGACGCTTGCGCTCATTCTCCACACCATTGATATAGGATGTCTTTTCCGACAATTCGGCTCTCTGCCTGTCGAGTTTCCTGCGGTATAGGATGACAAGAATGGCTATCAACAATATGATGAGTGCCAGGATGAGCCATAAGATACGGATATAGAGCAAGCTCTGTTCGTGGTTCATCTTTTCTATCAGCATTTCTTTCTCCAAGGTCTTGTACTTGATGTTGAACTCACTCAACTGCTTGTCGATGTCACTCTGCTTGAGAGAGTCACTTTTCATGTATGCCTTTTGCATTGCCTGGTATGCCTGAGTGTATTTACCCATATTGTTGAGGCATCTGGCCTGTGTGGCGAGAAGCTTGTCTTTAGGCATCGTCAGATTGGTACCCGCCAACCTGCCGATGCTGTCCAGAAGTAGCCATTGCTCAGCGTATTTCTTCTGTTGCCCCAACAAGTCGGCCTTGATTTCCAATATGCCTAGCACCCCATTGCTCGTAGGTGCCAGATTACGGCAGGCTTCATTGGCGTATGTGAGATAGAAGGCGACGGAATCGGCCTTACCCAGTTGCAAGTACGACTTGAGCAACGGAGAAAGGTATTTGAGGGTCAACACATTATAATTGGCCTGCTTTACCATATTCCACATCGAAGTAAGGCTATTGACGCTTTTCCGGTAATTTCCCTGTCGCATCAGGACAGCACCTTTATTGGCATGGGCAGACAAACGCTCTATGGTATCGTTGATAGCGATAGCTTTAGATTCAGCCTTGTCGGAGTACTCTATGGCTTCCCTGAATCTCTTCTGTTCGTTGAAAAGCACGGAGATACAATTGTAGAGATAAATCTCATATTCCGCATTTTCACTTTTTATGGCTTTCTGGATACCCTTCTTATAATAGATGAGCGAGGAATCCAGTTCTCCGATTCTGCGATAGCAGATGCCCATTGCTCCACACATGGCAAGCATGCCATCGTAATCTTCAATCTTCTCGGCAAACGGGATGCCTTTCTTTCCGATTTCTATGGCTTCTCTCATCTGTCCCAGGTCTGTATATGCGGTCATCTTCTCGCTGGTAAGCCAACTGCGAGTGGTATCGGCACAGTTCATATTGAGTGCGCTGTCTATCAGAAGGATGGCCTGTTTCTTATCACCATCAGCATTATAGTTGACGGCTTTCAGAAACAAGGAATATGCCCGCTTCTCGTCTTTGCAGTTGTCACGTTGACAAGCGGCAAGGAAAGCGATGGATGATAACAGAAGGAAAATATATGTGAATATGGCTTGCTGCCTGTGATGTATTGTTTGCTTCATTTGCTATTATATTTACGTTATTTGCAATTACTATCATAAACGATTGTCCGTGCAAAGATATGAAAAATAATCGGAAGAGACATTTTTTCTATTGTTCCTAAAATCCGCAACTATCATCCAAT
>NZ_QUCG01000150.1:0-2524 GCF_003473645.1 Prevotella sp. AM23-5
ATGCTATCTACCGAGGAAGTCAAGGAGAAACTTCACGTTTCTGATGCTACTTTAAATAGAATGGTAGCGAGGGGCGACATTCCTAACGGTGAGTGCAAGAAGCGTGGACATACAAGATATTGGAAGAAGTGGGATATTCTGCACTTCATTAAGAGTAAGAGAGGTAAGTGATTGCCTCTCTCTTTTTTGTTTCAGTTTGCGTGAGTGACTGTTGCAATTTTTGCAACAGTCACTCTGATTGCCTCTCTTTTTTATTTGGTACAATGTAATAGACACAAACACACATATTTCCCCGAAAAATATACGCACTTTTTGCCTTAAATTATACGTAACGATATATGATGCTACCTTCTATCACCTTAAATCACTGATTATCAACCACTAAAAGAAAGTGTGATAGAGTTATATTTGCTCTCCACTATTCTTCGTACCTTTGCATCCGTAACGTTACAATAGTGTTAGTTAATATAAGGATAACTTAAAAAGATTGTATCATGGAAATGACAGATGCAAAAGTAGTAGAGAAGAAAATCTACGAAGAGGGAAAGAAGCACGATGATTATGCTTCTAAGGCAACAGGTAATGCTGGCTTGACACTGGGTAAACAAAAATAATGCTCAGTATAAACTCTCTTAATTGCTGGGAACTCCTTGAAAAACAGGACAATCAGCAGCCAAGATTGTGCGTTCTTTGAAATATTTTTTGTAACTTTGCAGTATGGTAAAAGGTATAATTTATAGGTACGAATCCCCATCGGGAAAGTCCTATGTAGGTCAGACAACAGATGAGAAACATAGAAGAAGATGTTTTTTCAATAACTGTTGCTACAGCGGAACTCGCTTTGATAATGCTATACGCAAATATGGAGTACATAATTTTAAGTACGAAGTGCTTTTCTCGGATGATTTTGATTCTAAAGAGGATGCTATTCCCGTTCTTAATGAAAAAGAATCGTATTTCATAAAGAAGTATGATTCTTACAGAAATGGGTATAATATGACTTTAGGAGGAGAAGGTGTTAGGGGTCATACATTAGAAGGAAAATCTAAAGAAAATATGATAAATCACCTCAAAGATTACTATAAAAGTCATAGCAATCCTTTTAAAGGAAAAAAGCATTCAGAAGACATGAGGGCTTACCTTAGTGAGTTAGCCAAGAATAGAACTGGAGAGAGAGCACCTATGTATGGTAAACATCTATCCGATAAGCAAAAAGCTATACTGAGTAAGTGTGCCAAAGAAAGAAAAGGAAGCAAAAATCCTTTTTTCAACAAAAAGCATACGAATAAAGCTAAAAATGCTATATCTACAGCAAATAGTAAGCCTGTTTTGCAGATAGATGCGGCAAGTGGAGAAGTTTTGAAAAGGTTTAATTCCGCTTTAGAAGCTGGAGAAAGTCTAGGTAATTCAAAATTAAACTCCGAAATTGTAAAGGTATGTAGAGGTTATGTATCTCCATCTGGTAGGCATTACATTACATGCAAAGGTTACAAATGGAAATATGCACAATAAGGTTCAACGACTATCCCGAAAGGGAGTACACTCAAGCGAGTGGAAATGGAGAGTATCTCGTGAGAGATAAAGATATAGTCTTATCTGTATGGTAACATACAGCAGTTCATTAGAGAACGGGTAAGGTGGTTGCGTACCTTATCGAAAGTTAGTGATTATTGGCACAGCACTCGGTGCTGGTGCTTGGTTATTTGGCGGTAACAACCGCAGTGTGTTTGGTTCACTCGGTGGCAGCAATATGCCTGAGAACGTGAACATCAACGCCTATGGAGCTAACGCAGGTTCCAATCAGCCAACCGCCTTGCAGGTAATGGAGAAGGAATGCGATGATGAGGTGAAGTTGCTTACCTACATGTTCGGTATGAAGCTCGACACAGCTAACAAGTTCTACGCTATGCGCGAGACAGACATCGCTGAGAAGTTCTCTATGTATAAGGGTGCTAACGATGCTATCAACGCCGAGAACCGCCGTGCAATGCAGGCTGAGTTTGGTCTGTACAAGTCTCAGGTTGATGCGGACTTCGGTCTGTACAAGAATCAGAGAGACCAGTACGATGCGTTGCAAGCAAAGTATAGCGACCTTGACAAGAAGGTAGCCATTATGGAAGCCCTCACTCCTTACAAGGAGAAGCTGATGATGGCTTACGTGAACGAGAAGTGTTGCCGCAAGATTGATGGTGTCCTCGGACTCCAGAGCACTCCTACTGTTACAGTTCTCCCATCTGCAAGCATTTGCGGATGTGCAGCAGCTTCTACTCCCACTACAGGAGCGTAACAGAGCAAAAAAGTCTGTAAAACGGACTAAGAAGAAATGAGTTGGTGAGGGGTGTTTGCCCTCGTGGTGGATGCCCTCTCACCTCTCTATAATATATCACCAACTTTAAAGATATTGATTGTTATGATGAATTTCGGAAACAGCCCATTATTGGATATGGGCACAAGTCAGCAACAGCCGCCAACGATGGATGCCGAACTACAAAAGGTGTATGAGGCAATACAGCAGAAGCGAGCA
>NZ_QUCG01000151.1:0-437 GCF_003473645.1 Prevotella sp. AM23-5
GCGTTCGTTACCGCTGAAATGGTGAGAAATGCCTACCAAGGCATTGGCACGGAGTACGAGACTTTGCTCAGAGCTTTTGACAAGGAGAACGCCGCCTTTGCCAAGCGTGTCGGCAAGGACAGGGCAAAGACTACTTACAACAAGTACCTAACGGTGAGAAAGTATGTTGCCGAGTTCATCAAGTATCAGTACAAGCGCAGCGACATGTCCATGAATGAGCTTACCGAGGAGTTCATCCGTGACTATTGTCTGT
This sequence comes from Prevotella sp. AM23-5, assembly GCF_003473645.1. Classification (NCBI taxonomy): domain Bacteria; kingdom Pseudomonadati; phylum Bacteroidota; class Bacteroidia; order Bacteroidales; family Prevotellaceae; genus Prevotella; species Prevotella sp. AM23-5. The sequence continues at coordinate 254 of NZ_QUCG01000151.1, forward strand.
ACTTGAAGAATGTGGTAGGACTTGCGCAGTCCTCCATTTGGATTTACTCCATTCCGCTGAAACATATCGTTACGACCGCACACTACAATGGCAAGATACCGAGAAATCCATTTGCCATGTACCATGTTGACCCAGACCACAAGGAACGTGAGTTCTTGACATTGGACGAGCTAACCGCCATGAC
>NZ_QUCG01000151.1:447-2499 GCF_003473645.1 Prevotella sp. AM23-5
CGAGCTAACCGCCATGACTGAGATAAAGTTGGAAGACCCAAACATGGCTTTTGCGAGAGACCTTTTCATTTTTGGTTGTTGGACAGGTATCTCTTTCATAGACATCAAGAACTTGACGGAGGACAACATCTGTATAGTTAATGGTGCTCCTTGGATTGTGTCGAAGCGTCAGAAGACAGGTGTACCATTCCAAATCAAGCTGATGGATATACCTATACAGATTATTGAGAGATACAAATCATTCAGAAAAGACTGTCACTTATTCCATATTGGTGACCATGGAACTATCAATAAGCATATCAAGCGAGTTGCTGCAATGTGTGGTATCAAAAAGCAAGTTTCGTTCCACGTATCTCGTCATAGTTGGGCAGTTTTGGCTTTAGAATATGGTATGCCGATAGAGAGCGTGAGCAAGATTCTCGGTCACACGAACATCACCACGACACAGATATACGCCAAGGTGACAAGTAACAAACTTGACCATGACATATCTGTTTTTGAAAGTCGAATCAAGGGGCATTTGCCTGTAATAGGAGGAATGGTATGAAAAGGACAATTATCACTATGGACGGAAATGGGACACTTTCCATTCCGTCCAACTTAGAGAACTTGTGGATGGGTGAAGGCGAGTTGGTGAATATATTTCATGCCACAGCTCCCAAACTCAACTCTGTGATACGAGCCATATATAAGGAAGGTATGCTGTCTATGTCAGAAGTTCAACGCAAGGACAAAACTTCCGTTGGCGTTTGGCAAACGCTGTATAGTTTTCCGATGATAGTTACCATTAGCTTTCGTCTCCACTCTTTTGGCGCAGCACAACTTCGTGATGCAATCCTCAAGAGATTGTACGGAGCAAAAGAGAAAAGTACCATAATCCTACAACTCTATGGAGGTACAAACACCTTTAGCTAAATATGATTGAATACTTGGCAGTTTAGTGAGGTGCTGTCGTACTGATTCATTGTCGTATCGAGAAGTGTTGTCGTGAGAAAAAGCAGAACTTTTGATGTCATACGTTTTATATGTTTATCGTATGACATGTAAAACGTATGACATACAGGAATACATTTTTGTTCATCCCGAGGAACGGTTTCTTTGTAAGCCTTTCTTCGGGATTTTTCGTTTTACCTTATCCCCAAAAGCTACATCAAACACCTTGATTTCCTATCTTTTAACACTGTCGGTTCAAACTTCTCCATTCTGCGTAGGTTTGAGTTTTGTATTTTGATTTTCCGCCATTACCTTTGCAACTTTAATTTTTATAAGTTACAAAGGAGAATTTATGAACATGACAAATGACAACAAACTGCCAGTTGAAGTTGCTTCCATGCAGCCACAGGCGCCACCTCCACCAAACGAGGTGTTCATCCGTGTTGGCACAACCTTATACAAGGTGGTTGACCAACCTACTATCAATGGAGGGAAGGTAAGAAAGCGCATCCCTTGGAACATGGAAACCTTGCGTCAGGACTACGGCAAGGAGTTCATCAAGTATGTCCACAAGTATGACGGATTCTGTACCGTTCCCGAACATGTGAACCACCGAACTGTAATAGACGGTTTTCTCAATCTCTACGAGCCGATAAGCCACAAGCCAATGAAAGGGGATTTTCTGAACATCAAGAAATTGCTTTTTCACATCTTCGGTGAGCAATACGAGCTTGGCATGGACTATCTGCAACTGCTCTATCTCAGACCTGTGCAGAAACTTCCAATTCTTTTGCTTGTGTCTGAGGAGAGGAACACAGGCAAGACCACGTTCTTGAACTTTCTGAAAGCGTTGTTCCAAGACAACGTTACGTTCAATACCAACGAGGACTTCCGCAGTCAGTTCAATGCAGATTGGGCTGGCAAGCTGCTCATAGTCGTGGATGAGGTGCTACTCAGTCGCAGGGAGGATTCTGAGCGTTTAAAGAATCTCAGCACCACACTCTCCTACAAGGTGGAAGCCAAGGGCAAGGACAGAAACGAGATTTCTTTCTTTGCCAAGTTTGTGCTGTGCTCCAACAACGAATCCCTGCCTGTCATCATTGACGAGGGCGAGACCCG
>NZ_QUCG01000152.1:0-2328 GCF_003473645.1 Prevotella sp. AM23-5
AGATAATAAAAAAAAACAATATACAATGATGAAATTAAAATCACTTGCACTCTTGCTGATGACTATCGCCATGCCTGCGATGGCAGAACAGGTTTCGGTAAACAGTAAAGGGATTTCGCTCATCCTCGATGTGGAGAACGGAAAACCTGCACAGTATCTCTATTTCGGTTCTAAGCTGAACGCTGCTGATTTGCAGAATCTCACAGTAGCTACCAATGGTCGTATGGATGCTTATCCTGCATACGGTCTGAATACTCCTGTAGAAGCTGCACTCGCCATGCGTCACAGCGATGGTAATCTTTCTACTGCTCTCGTGGCTACCGGTAGCGATGTGAAGCAGGAGGCTAATGCCACAGTTACTACCATCCATCTCAAGGATCCTGTTTATAATATCAAGGTGGATCTGAAGTACCGTGCCTATAAGGATGTGGATATGATTGAGGCTTGGACTGAAATCAGTAATGGAGAGAAGGGTACTGTTACGCTGACTACCTTTGCATCAGCTATGCTTCCTATCCGCCGTGGTGATGTATGGATGAGTCATCTCTCTGGTACATGGGCTGCAGAGGCTCAGTTGAGTCATGAGAAGTTGCAGCCAGGCGAGTTTGTCATCCGTAACAATGATGGTGTGCGTAATTCTCATACCGATCATGCCGAGGTGATGTTCTCTCTCAATGGAAAGGGACAGGAGAATACGGGTGCCGTTATAGGTGCTGCACTTGCCTATAGCGGAAACTATAAGCTTAAGACTGTAACTGATGATACAGAATATCATTATTTCTTTGCTGGTATCAATGAGCAGAATTCAGAATATCATCTCAAGAAGGGTGAAACTTTCAAGACTCCTGCTCTTGCGCTTACTTATTCCAATGAGGGCTTGAGCGGTGCTAGCCGCAACTTCCATAAGTGGGGTCGTAAGTACGTGCTTGCTCATGGTGATCAGGAGCGTGATATCCTCTTGAACTCTTGGGAGGGTGTTTACTTCGATATCAACCAGAAGGGTATGGATCAGATGATGGCTGATATCCATAGCATGGGTGGTGAGCTCTTCGTAATGGACGATGGATGGTTCGGAAAGAAATATCCTCGCAAGAAAGATAATACTGCTTTGGGCGATTGGGTAGTAGATACCGAAAAATTGCCTGACGGTATCGAAGGCCTGCTTCGTGATGCCAAGAAGAATGGCGTGAAGTTCGGCATCTGGATTGAGCCGGAAATGACTAATACCAAAAGTGAACTTTACGAGAAGCATCCTGATTGGGTGATCAAGGCGCCTAAGCGTGATGCGGTAGTTGGTCGTGGTGGCACTCAGCTGGTTCTTGATCTCGGTAATCCAAAGGTGCAGGCTTTCGTGTTTGGTGTAGTAGATGATTTGCTTACTAAGTATCCTGAGATTGCCTACATCAAGTGGGATGCCAATATGGCTATCATGAATCATGGTAGTCAGTATCTTTCTGCCGCTGATCAGAGTCATCTCTATATCGCATACCATCAGGGGTTTGCTAAGGTTATCGATCGTATCCGTGCTAAGTACAAGAATGTCGTTATCCAGTGTTGTGCCAGTGGTGGTGCTCGTGCCAACTGGGGATGCCTCCGTGGTTTTGATGAGTTTTGGGTAAGTGATAATACCGATGCCCTGCAGCGTATCTATATGCAGTATGGCACCAGCTACTTCTTCCCAGCTATAGCTATGGCAAGTCATATCTCTGCTGTGCCAAACCATACCGTATTCCGCACAACTTCCTTGAAGTATCGTATTGATGTAGCTATGAGCGGACGTCTTGGAATGGAAATCCAGCCAAAGAATATGACGGATGAGGAGAAGGCTCTCTGTCGAAAGGCTATCTCTGAATACAAGGAGATTCGCCCTGTTGTACAGTTTGGCGATCTTTACCGTTTGGTTTCCCCATACGACAACCAGGGTCTGTCTTCTATCATGTATGTAAGCGAGGCTAAGGATAAGGCTGTGTTCTACTGGTGGAAGCTTGCTAACTTCTATAATGCGCACCTTCCTATCGTTAAGATGGCTGGTCTGGATGCAAACAAGATGTATAAGGTACGTGAGCTTGATGTCATCGATAATACTCCTTTGGCTTGCGAGGGTAAGTCATATTCTGGCAAGTATTTGATGGAACATGGCTTGGAAATGCCATTGGAGCATAATGTTGACTGGGGTAAAAAGAACGATTGGTCTTCTCGTGTTCTCTATTTGGAGGCTCAATAAAGGCCGGTTTTCTTTCGCGCGTATATATATAATAAGGAGAAGAAAGAATTTGAAACGCGAAAAGTGTTTATAAGCGTTAAATTTGAAAGAAAAATGCAACTTTC
>NZ_QUCG01000153.1:0-2263 GCF_003473645.1 Prevotella sp. AM23-5
ACTTTTTTCAAAGACCGAACAGGTCGATCATCCGTTTAAAATCCGTGCGTAATCCGTGGAGCCAGAATGTTCTGTTAACTCAGCGTTATCCGATGAAGAAAATCTATGAAGTAATCCCCCAATCCAATATACCTTTTCCTTCCTCGTAGAGAGCCTGTTTCACTTCCTGATTAGGGAAACCGAGGAAGTAGCCAAATTCATCACTGCTTTTGATGGTAAGGTAGCCAGTCTGATAGAGGAAAAGCTCGGCACCACCATTGATTACATCAGAACTTTCAAGCATCTTGCGTAAGATCGGGCAATGTTTGAAATTCCGTAAGCGAAGCTCCATTTTTGGCAATTATAAAGATGTAATTTGATACTTAATAAGAGAAAATATAGTATCATGCATCAGAAAAATGCAATTTATTTTTGTTTATCCACAGAAAAATCTTACTTTTGCACAGCAAATAAAGGAAAATTATAATAATAGAGGTGGAATGATTTACTCACCACCATAAAATTTAAAATCCGATAAGTTATGATAGTAGATATAAATTCATTGACATACGATAACTTTATTTGCGGTGTAAAATGTGATACCAATATCAAAAATAGTACTCTAATATGATATTTGAACGTAAGAAATACTTGGATGAACTTATCGCAGGACGTGGAAACGGTCTTGTGAAGATTATAACAGGTGTCAGACGATGTGGAAAGTCTTTCCTGCTGTTTGACATCTGGCATACCTGGCTTTTGGAACATGGGGTGACTGATAGTCACATCATTGAGATACAACTTGATGATTTCCGAAACAGGCGGTTGAGAAAGCCTGATGCCTTGCTCGACTATATAGACTCAAAGGTAGTGGATGATGGTAATCCTTATTATATAGTCTTGGACGAGGTGCAGCTGGTAAAAGAATTTGTAGAGGTAATTCTTAGCTTGACACACATGAGGAATGTAGATGTGTATGTGTCAGGCTCAAACTCTCGCTTTCTGTCAAGTGATGTTGTGACAGAGTTCCGTGGCAGAGGTGACGAGATACGCATTTGGCCTCTCACCTTTGACGAATACTTCAAAGGCATTGGTGGCGATATCCGTAAAGCATGGCTGGATTACTATACCTTTGGCGGACTTCCACAGGTAGCTTTGCTTGAAACGGAAGAAAAGAAAACTGACTATTTGCGTAGTCTGTATGAAACCACCTATCTGCGTGACGTAATTGAGCGCAACCATCTGCGTAATCCTGAGGGAATGAAGGAGCTGGTACGTGTGCTTGCCTCAGGCATTGGTTCATCAACCAATCCAACGAGAATAGCCAATACCTTTCAATCTGCACAAGGGATAACCATAAAAAGAGACACCATAAAACAATATATTGACTATCTGAAAGACTCTTTCTTGATAGAAGAGGCCTTACGTTATGATGTGAAAGGCAGAAAATATATCGGTACTGAGACGAAATACTATTTTGCAGACATAGGCATTCGTGCAGCCATTCTCAACTATCGGCAACAAGAGGAAACGCATATTATGGAAAATATTATCTATAATGAGCTTCGTAGTCGTGGATATAATGTGGACGTAGGATTGGTTGAACTTGGTGGTAAGGATGAGAACGGCAAGTTTATCAGAAAGCAGTTGGAGGTTGATTTTGTGGTAAACCGTCCTCCATACAGAGTGTATATCCAGTCGGCTTTCCACATGCCGACGCCAGAGAAGGAACAACAAGAGCGACGCCCGTTATTGTCAATCAATGACCACTTCCGTAAGATTGTTATTGTTGGTGATGACATCCATCGCAAGGAGGACGAACTTGGAGTATTGACTGTTGGACTCTTAGATTTCTTGACAGACAAGAAAATACTTGAACAGGGTTAAACGCAATCGAGTAAATAAAAAGATGTAAATCGTTTCCGATAGGGGGGGGATTGCAAATCCCCAGGTTTGATAGGTCGAACCTTTTTATACGACGGATTGCAAATCCGTCGGAACAGCAAGCCACTTTCAAAAACACTCTTCACCCTTCACCGAAAGGATGTAAATATCTGTAGCTAAGGAATTTGCACGGGTGAAGAGTTGCGCGCCACTCTTCACCACTCTTCACCTGGAAAATCTGTGAAAATCTGTGAATTGAAAATCGGCGGCCGAAGGGAAAGCCAAATCTGTGGGACTTTTTTCAAAGACCGAACAGGTCGATCTTCCGTTTAAAATCTGTGCGTAATCCGTGGAACAAGAATGCTCTGTTAACTCAGCGTAATCCGATGAATAAAATATC
>NZ_QUCG01000154.1:0-2243 GCF_003473645.1 Prevotella sp. AM23-5
TTTCCTAACCCTTAGCAGAATATTTTTTATAACTACAAGTCGTCGTTTCATCGTCTATAGACGATAAAATGTAATACAGGAATTACTTGAATGCGCCGGCATCTGAATCATAGTTGTTGATGTTCTTCCGGATGTTCTTCTTCTTTCCGGAGAAGAAGTTGTAGCTGACACCCAGCATCAGCATGCGGCGATTATCCTTGATGATGTGCTGTTCCGTCTGGTTCATAATCGGATTGTCGAACGTCTGGCTCTCGTACTTGGCTGGTGCAAACATCCACAAGCCATAGAACGAGAAACGCCAGGCTCCCTTCTGGTAAAAAGCAGAGAATTCACTCTTGGACTCATCTGCCTTGCGATAGTTCAGGACTGCCATCTTCGAAGGAATATTTCCCTGGTAAGATGCTCCCCAGTTTCCCTTCCGGAAGTTGATGCCATATTTGAAAGGACTCCACCAGTAGCAATGGCGACCATAGGAATTGCTGATTACCTCCCGTTCAAAACCTCCACCCACCATCAGTTTCAAAACCTCGTTCTTGAACGGCTTGAACTGAAGATAATAGCCTGTGCCATAACGCCAATAGAAACTGCCGTTTTCATAGGTAGAAACTATGCTGCGCTTGTCGTTCACCGTGGTCCAATAATAATAAGGTGTAATTACCTTGTCATTATAGATTCCATAAAGTGCTACTTGCAGGTAGAGCATCGAATCATTATAGGTGTATCTGAATATCGGTCCCCATTCCATCGTAGCCTTTACATTCGGGTTGCCCTGCTTCATCAGTCCGGGGATGACAATCGTCATGTTCTCGCTCAATGTTGAGATGGCGGGGTAATTGGTGCCGCTGGATGATAGCAGCTGCAACGAACCGTTCTTCAGTTTATAAGATAAATACAGCAACGGATGAATATAGTTATTGTTATAGGTGAGATCCTGATAGCTCTGGGTTCTCCACGTGCTCTTAACGCCTATGCGATAGGTAAACTTGCCGATATGGTTCTGGTATTGTGCATAAACCGTATTGATCTTGATGCATGAAGAATACTTGGATGGCTCATAGCCGGAAAGGATATTGCGCACATTATAGTCGCTCCACTTATTCCAGGTATAAACTCCTGCCGACAGCTCTCCCTGCTCCCATTCTTTGGTATAATCTGCTTCTCCTATCAGGGAATAGATGTGGCTCCTGGAGTGCATGTCGTCATCGGTCAAGATGCTATCCTTGTCGGAAGTCCATTGCCGGTTGAGCATTTGCTGCCTGGTGTTGAAGTAAGAGCCGAGCACGTCCACATCGAGTGTCTGCTTATGGGCAAACTGCTTGCTGAGATAGAGATCTACTGCTGGTTTCACGTAATCTACAATATCCTTCGTGTTTCCGAAACCATCCTTCCAAGCCTCGTTTCCTTGCGTTGCAACCTCGTTATTTCCCCGGTTGAACTTATGTGACAATTCTGGCGAAAAGGTGACCTGGAAGGTTACGTTGTCTGGCTTGCTGTAAGCATACTTCAGGTTGAACTTGTTGTCGGTATAGCCAAAACGTTTGTGGAGATGGTAATCATAGACAGCCTGTTGGTCGTCAAGCGTAAAGGAATACTGGTTGTCTTCTATCCAGTCACGATAGTTTCTCACGTTGATGCTGTAATCGAAGGAAAACTGATGATTGCCCTTGTTGTACTTGAAATACACATTATCATTGCTAAACCCTGTGGTCAAGGCACTAGACACGTCAAAACCGGTAGTATAACCCGTATCAAGCGGCTTGGTAATGATGTTCATCAAGATGCCCACATTGCCGTATCTGATAGGAGGATCTTCGTAGTATTCCACCTTCTTTATTTTGTTGGCGGCAATAGCCTTCAAGTCGTTCTCGCTCGTCATCGGCACGTTGTTGATGAGAATCTTGATGGATTTGCCGGTCATACTGGATGTCTTGCCGGTCATCGGATCGGTATAGATTCCCGGGAGTGTTCCCAGGAGATCCTGTGAATGGCGTGAGTTCCTGATCTGTTCGTCAGAGAATGTATAAGAGGCATGGTCTCCGTGGTCGATACGCAGCTTGCCCTTTACTTCCACCTTGCCCAGTTGATAGGCATTCGCCTGCATCCTCACATTTCCGATGCGGGCAATAGGTACCAGCTTGCAAATCGTCTTATAGCCTACGAACGAAACCTTCATAAGGACCTGTTTCTGCTGGCAGGGGATGACGAAATCGCCATTAGCGTTGCTCACGCCTCCACAGAGAAAG
>NZ_QUCG01000155.1:0-1641 GCF_003473645.1 Prevotella sp. AM23-5
GTATTGCCTTATAGAAATTTCCTGACCGCTCCATTATTTTAATGACATTGATTTTTGGAACATGAATAAAAGTTTATCTTTTTCGTTCATGCGGATATTATCAGAATAATCGCCTTTTGTTATTTGATACCCACATGGCTTAACCATAAAAACGCCTAAGCCCTTAGTGTATGAACTTACTTCTGAGGCGTAGTCTTTACTTGTATTTAATGGAACTTTCCCTTTAATATGACACCACTCATTATTGCAACTGATGTCTTCAATCTCAGACATCAGTTTTTGCAAATCTGTAATAGCTTTGGAACTTGCCGCTTGGGGTATCTGCAACTCAAAATAGAGCATCGGTTCGAGAATGTCCACACCTGACTGTTGCAAGGCCAGCCTGAAGACATAAGGGGTCAGCTGTCTGAAATCAGCAGGTGTACTTACCGGGCTATAATACTCGGCTTGAGTAAAAGTTACTTTCAGATCAGTCACTTCCCATCCATGTAAACCAGATTGGCAAGACATACGAATCCCTTCAAAAACGGCATTTTGAAAAGAATGGTTCAGATAACCATAGGAGATGTCACTTTCGATTTGCAACCCTGTCCCTAACGGCAAGGGTTCAAGCGTCAGCCCTATTGTGGCCCAATAAGGGTTGGGTGGCACTTCGATCTGAATAATCTTATTGACCTTTTTTACAGGTCGTTCTTTGTAGATAGTCTTGATCTCATCAAAATGGACCTTTACGGAAAATCGTTCTTCCAGCAATGTCTGTATGATTTCCTTTTGGGTCAAACCATATAACGAGATTTCCAATTCATCACTATATGAGTTTATGGAAAAGGACAAAGACGGGTCTTCAATCCACAATGTATTCAGAGCGGATATCACCTTGCTTCTCTCTTCGGGCTTATTTGGCCGGACGGAGGATTTGAGAGCGGGATGCTGATGAGATAATCCTTGAATCAAACAAGGTTTAGCACCTAAATAATCTCCGATTCGAAAATCTTCTATATCTTCTACAATCGCGATATCATTGGCACCCACTTCATCAACATTTATCTCTCTGCCCTGATAAATAGTCTTTAGATTTTTAATCTTGATGAATTTTTCCGAATCGTTGATTCTTACAACGTCTCGAAGTCTCAGACTTCCGTCAATTATTTTAAGAAAACTTCTTTTATGCCCTTTGGGGTCATGCTCTATCTTATAGAGATAAGCTGAAAGTCTGTTTGAGACTGATGCCGGAGGAAGTATAAAAGAAGAAATGGCGTCCAACAACTCATTGATACCGATATTGAACATTGCTGATCCATGTAGCACCGGATAGACTTTGGCTTTTGCCACAAGAGCGATTATCGTATTCCAATAATCAGCCGGTGAAATTTCGCTATCCGCCAAATATCGTTCTAATATATCGTCGTCATGGTTGCATACAAATTCTTTGTATTCTTCCTTTATATATGTTTGGGAGCAAACCGGATAAACCGATCCATCGACAACAGTTTGCATAAACAGGACATCTTGCGACAGATTTGTTTTTATATCCATATACAAACGCTCCAAATTCACACCGGCACGTCAATCTTATTGATAAATATAATTGTCGGGATTTGCAGCTTTTGTAAAGTACTGAACAGCAACTTTGTTTGCGCT
>NZ_QUCG01000155.1:1651-2178 GCF_003473645.1 Prevotella sp. AM23-5
TATATGTTTGGGAGCAAACTGGATAAACCGATCCATCGACAACAGTTTGCATAAACAGGACATCTTGCGACAGATTTGTTTTTATATCCATATACAAACGCTCCAAATTCACACCGGCACGTCAATCTTATTGATAAATATAATTGTCGGGATTTGCAGCTTTTGTAAAGTACTGAACAGCAACTTTGTTTGCGCTTGTATGCCTTCCTTTGCGGATAAGATGAGGACTGCTCCATCAAGCATTTTGAATGTCCGCTCCACTTCCGCAATAAAATCCATGTGTCCCGGAGTGTCAATGATATTGCATTTCACTCCATTCCAGATAATAGATGTCGTAGAAGCCCGGACAGTAATTCCTCTACGTTTCTCTATATCCATAGAGTCTGTTATGGTGTCACCATTATCCACACGGCCGCACTTTTCCGTTGCTCCACTGGCAAACAGCAGATTCTCGGTTACGGAAGTTTTTCCTGCATCAATGTGAGCAAGAATTCCTAAATTTATAATATTCATTTGGATTAAGCAAT
>NZ_QUCG01000156.1:0-2085 GCF_003473645.1 Prevotella sp. AM23-5
TTGAAAGCAAAGATTGCTGCAAAAACACAGCGCTAATTATATATATAAATGGCTTGGACTTGTTTTTATTTTGAAAATAGGAATGAGGCGGGTAGCATATTTGTTGAGTAACAAAAATAAAAACTTACATTGAATGATTTCCATAATTATACCAATATTTAATGCTGAATCTTATTTAGAAGAGTGTTTGTCTTCTATTTTGCAGCAGTCGTATGTTTACTATGAAGTTATTTGTGTTAATGACGGCTCTTCTGATAAAAGTCCAGAAATTTGCCAAAAATATGTAGATATAGATGATCGTTTCAAGCTCTTTAATAAAGAGAATAGTGGCGTTAGTGCAGCTCGTAATGTAGGGCTTGCTCATGCGCAAGGTGACTATATCTGTTTTGTTGATGCAGATGATAAAATTCATAGGAATTATTTAAAGCAATTGTTATCGTTGCATCAAGATGGTACTATTCCTATATGTTCTTATGCAACAAATATAAAGGATTTGGGAGTAGGAGGGAAAAAAATCAAATATGATGCTAAAAAATATATTCGCCATATATTTGATGAAGACATTCCGCATCCAAACCTTTGGGCGATGTTGTTTGATGCTAAAATAATTAAAGATAATAATATTCAGTTTGTTGTGGGGTGTATAAAAAATGAGGATACTGAGTTCTTTGTGAAATACATGGCTAATATTAATAGTGTTATAGTTACTAACTATAAAGGATATTATTATCGAGTTAACCCTAACTCTTGTATGAATACAGGTATAGATGTTCGGTCGTTGACAAGTATTGAGGCACAAGCAAGAATTGCAAATTATCTATATGATAAACAAATTATTTCCGACAGAGACAGAATCTTAGGTGCTTCTGTTCAAGTTTACGTATTCGCTACGGCAAAGGACGGAAAGAATATAATTTATGATATAATACATGATAAATATGATGTGAAATATTTTATGGCATGTATGCTTAGACATCCTAGATTGTCTCGAAAGGGAGTTTCTTTATGTTATTTACTTTTAGGACGGTCTATTTTTTACAAAGTGTTAAGTTTTGTATCTCGGGCGTAATTTATATTTGCAAATATGAGATATGGTATAATTATGCATTATGATGTACATAATCATGGTGCATTACTTCAGCTTAATGCTTTAAAGCAGATTTTGAAGTTATATGTTATAGATGCACAAGCCTTTCGGTTTGATAAGAACTAGATATATGAAAGAGAATAAAGGGAATAGGTTAACTCTTACAGAAATAAAACAAGTAGAGTTAGGTATTTTAGATTATATTGTTGATATTTGTAACAAGTATAATCTTATTTATTATTTGAGCTATGGAACTCTCATAGGAGCTATTAGGCACAAAGGATTTATTCCTTGGGATGATGATATTGACATTTCTATGCCTCGGGATGATTATGAGAAATTCTTAAAAATAACTTCTTCTGGGCAGATAAATTCCAAATATAAATGTTTGGTCCCACTAGTTGATGGCTATTATTATGAGTTCGCTAAAGTTATTGATACTTCTACTATCGTTGAGGATGTTTCTGTTCAAAGCACTGAGAACGGAGTATGGGTGGATATATTTCCTTTAGATGGTTTAAAAAAGAGTGATAAAATATCACACTTGTCTTTGATGATTTTAAATAGGTGTAGAGCGGCTTCTGTTAATAACCATTTTCCTCATAAAACCAGAGGAGTATTGCTTCCGATAGAATATGTTTTTTGGAAAGTATGTCGATTAATAGGATTTAAGACTTTCTTGAAAAAAAGCCTTAAACTTTCTAGTAAATATAAATACTCTGATAGTAAGTACGTTGGATATGCTTCTTCATACCCGGCATATAACAAATATCTACTTAAAGAATGGTTTGATAAAACTATTCTTGTTGAATTTGAAGGTCGTAAGTATGCAGCACCAGTAAAGTACGATGAGTATTTAAAGATGCAATATGGTAACTATATGCAGCTTCCACCAGAAGAAAAACGTATATCGCATGATATGCATGCTTATTGGGTAGATAATGTAAAAAAATAATAGTTTATTAGTGTTATTATGAATGGAGAAGAATTATTAAAAC
>NZ_QUCG01000157.1:0-2045 GCF_003473645.1 Prevotella sp. AM23-5
AGTCGGTGCTGGGAGAATCAAGTAATGATATTGCCACATTGTGCAAGTCCGCCAATATCAATAAATGGGCAAAATACAAGCCAATGAGCATAGCCAAGCCGTTTAATATTACAGAACGAGACAGAGCCAACTGCCGTTATGGTCTGGATTTCACCACCAATTCATTACTTACCAATGAGTTTCGGAGAGGTTCATCTTTTAGCCTGAGTACATATTCCTTGACAAATGTACTGGATGCTGCCAGTGAATGGACATATTCCAGACCTAGAGGAGGTAGCAGTTCGCCCTATCGTTTAGGCGATTTCGTTAACAATGAAACATTAACAGATGGGTATAGTGCAAAGACCTCTGCCCCTTTAGGAGGATTCTACAATGGTGTAATCGGATTGGATAGCTACAAGACTAGAACCATCAGCACGTCACCAGGTAAGACAGATTCCTCTGCCCTCAATGTAAGCCTTGAAGGTACAAGTCTCTTATATACCAGCTTCAAGTGTAGATGGGCTGGCTCAGATTTATATAGCCAGTCGTGGCAAGCACTCGGAATGGTAGGTTCAGATGTAATACCTATTAATAATATCCTCGATATTAATAATGGATATTATCGTTTGGGACTTGTTGTAAGGGGAGTAAGTAATTGGTATCTCTGTGTATCCAGTTCCACATTCAAAGAGGTAAATGCCAATACAGAAAGGCAGACTTCAGCACCGAGATGGATATGCCCTAATCTGATGAGCAATACAAGACTTATTGATGAAGTTTTAGAGCACATGAATAGCCACGAAGAGTATTATGCTACAGCAGTACCTTGTATAGTCAAGAATGCTATTATATCTGTAAGTGGCTTGATTTGTACCACTAAGCTTCAGAGTGATGGAGAGATATATTGCGTGCCGGAGGGTAAGGTGTTTTTTGCGTTGCAAATCAAGAAGACGGCAGCTTACACCGTTCACTTCACTGTAGCAGTCTATGTAACCAAACAAATGATAAACGTGGGAAATGGAGAAAGCTGGAACAATTATCCTGTAGAGGGATTTGATATTGTTTTTGATGGAAATGGAGTTCTTACTCAAGATTATACCATAGAAGCTTTCATCTCCTTTACATATCAGTCGGGCGTGAAGGAAAGAAAACAGGTAAGTAATTATAAAGTTACTGGTTCTATGAAGAAAGGTAGTGCCGCAGGAACGAGAGTACATTCAGACAATCCACCTAGCTACCCAGCAGTAGGTAGTATTGTTGTTCAAAGAATAACATGGAAATAAAATATAAGTAATTTAAGTATTATAATAATTCCTCTTATATCCTTGCATATACAGAATATTTTCCGTATCTTTGCGGAGTATTAAGAATTTTATTTTAAGTTTAACATAAAGAGCAGAACAAAATGAAGAAGATTAAGACAATCGAGGCTGTTGCAGCCTACAGAACATTGAAGGCATTGAAGACATCATCAATGAGCGATGATGCCGCTATGCGAGTTTGGAAGAACATGAAGGCTCTGCGCCACGTAGCCGATACCTACGACAAGGATGTGGAGGAAGCGCAGGAGAGCCTGAAGGACGATAAGTTCGAGGAGATGCAGCGCAAGCTCCAGGAGTGCCAGCAGCTTGAGCAGAAGCACGCCGATGAGGGCTACGAATACACCAAGGACGATTCAGCCAAGTTCGCTGAGGTTAATGAGTACTTCTTCAATCAGAAGCAGAAGACCGAGAAGTACTTCAAGGAACTTGCCGACAAGGAGGAAGAGGTAGCCATCGAGGAAGTTGAAGAGAAGGAGTTGTTCAAGGCAGCGAAAGATTGCGGCTTGAAGTTTGCTGATATGGAGAACCTTGAAGTTGTGATAGGATAAACACTGATAAGTAGATATAGAAATAGCGTTAGAATTTGGCAAGAAAGCCGTTCTAACGCTATTTTTGCGACTTATTACTTTCAGATTGTTACTTTTTATGAAGTTTAACACAAAAATTAACCTAAAGCCGACTTCTTACTTTTAAAAATGCGTATCTTTGCGGTATCAATCTTTTAAATCAACTAAAATATAA
>NZ_QUCG01000158.1:0-2038 GCF_003473645.1 Prevotella sp. AM23-5
CAGCTGGTCGGGCGTAACATTCACGTAATCTTTCAGATTATAAGAATTTCCCATCACTCCAGTACCATCATCCGAAAAGAGGAGATTGCCTTCACCGGTTACATCCGTACCTATATTATTACTCTTGAAGGTATTGAGTGACTGGGCTTTCTTGGCAAAGCGCATCAACGACATCTCGCCTTCCCAGACATTCAGCTTACCAAACTTCTCCCCTTTCTTCTGCTCCATACCGCCACCTGCTTTCAGCGTTCCTACCAGACGACTCTTGGCAGATTCCTTCAGTTTGATATTGATGGCAGGGTCTTGCGAAAACGACATATCTTCCAAAGCCTTGATTGGTTGATGATTGGTCATCACCTCTACCGAACCGACATCCTTCTGATGGATATTGTTGGTGGCGATGGAATAGCGGCCGCCGAGCATATCATGTCCTTCGATATAAAACTTATTGATAGCCTTTCCGTTATATTTGATTTCTCCCTTGTCCGACACCTCCATTCCCGGCATCTTCTTCAAGACATCAGCCAGACTCTTGTCGTTGGCATCGGCAAAGCTTGCCACATTGTAGGAGATGGTATCGCCTCGCTGCCGGATGCTTGGAGCCTTCACCACAACATCCTTCAGCTTTGTAGCCTGCTCCGTCAGGAGCACATGATAAACAGTAGTATCCTTCGACAAAGGAATGGTTTTCACAGCATATCCCATCATCGAGAAATGCAGCACGTTACGACCATCCGGAATAGCATTGAGCGACAGCAGGAAACTTCCATCTGCCTGCGTCTTGGTAAACTTCAGGATTCTATTGCCGGCAGCAGGTCGGATGGTAACCATCACTCCCTGCAGTCCGTTGCCCGTATAGGCATCTTCCACCTTACCCGACAAGGTGACTTGCTGGGCATAGGTCAAAGTGCTCATACAGATAAACCACAGATATAAAAACAGTTGCTTCATAAATTATCTTCTTGAGAAACCAATCCGTTCTCTCTTTACGTTGATACTTATTCTTTTTCTATCAGATCATATTTCAGAGCCTCATCCGAACCACCCAGAGATATTCCCGTTGAAGCCTCGTTGATACTGTTCCAATTTTTCAGATACTTATATTTTGATTGCAGGAAATCCTTTCTTGTCGTTTTCTGAAAGCGCTTGAATTCCTTATCCTGTACCCCAAAAGTAATAGGTTTTGCACTAACCTGCTGCATTCCATTGATACAGAAATAGTATTGCTTTCCCCTATCATACACTTCCATAATCAAGCCAGGGAGTCCGCAGAACTTCCAGGGACCGTCACTTACAGGAACATCCAAGGCAAACCAGGCTGTCCATTGTCTTCCCCGGAAGCAGCAGGTAGCCTTTTGGCATTCATGACCGAGCACCATCTTCGTGCTGTCATTTTCCATATTCCATTCCTGCGCATTCAGGGAATCTCCATAAAGATAATATTGCCCCAACAGGAAATCTGTAATGGTCATTTCCCCTTGCGGATAATTCTTATAGATGGTAGCAGTCATTCGGCGGTGTGGTATGGCATTGTACAATTGCTTCCCTTTCAGTCCCTTCCCTATCGCTTCCGTCAAGAAGCTATCCCATAGTTTATCGCCATTAGGAGAAGCCATCAGAGAATCACACTGATAAGTATAATAGCTATAACATTTAGAACACTTCGCTCCGATTTGCAGATAGAGCAAATCTTCCTTGCGCTGTTGTTCTCCAGACAGCGTATCCGTAAGATATTCATATACATAGCTACACAGCATATTAGCCGTATCTATCTTCTTATTTTGGGCAAAGCCAATAAGATAAAAAGTTAAAAATAGAAATATGAAACACTTTCTCTCCATAACTTTTTCTTGTTTAAAATTAATATTCTATTCTCTTTCTATTAAGTCATAATTACGTTGAGAATCTGACGAGTCCAGCGATATTCCTGTCATCGCCTCATTTATGCTATTTGAATTACGAAAGTAATTATATTGAGACTTCAGAAAAGCTTTCCGGTCTATCTTTACCCGTTTTCTATTGAAAACATCATAAACGA
>NZ_QUCG01000159.1:0-1737 GCF_003473645.1 Prevotella sp. AM23-5
ACTCCCGTAGGAATTAGTGCTGGCTATGCACCTTTGGAACAGTACCAACAAAATTTGCAGGATTTCTCTCCTGCTACAGATGTTTATGGACTTGCTGCTACATTGTATTTCTTGGTGACGGGTAAAGTACCCGCGGAGGCTAGTATCGTTTTGAATGATGGAATTGGCCGAAAATCTGATGGTATTTCTGCAAAACTATGGCGAAGCGTAGAACGTGGAATGTGTCCTCGTAAAAATGATAGGTTTCAAAATATATCTGATTTTATAGGCTCTATTTCCGTTGGTGAAACAACAATTGTTTCAAAAAAAACTTTTGTAAATGAATTTGAGGCACCAATTGCATCGTCTACAACAAATGCTATTGCTGGAAAAGGAAAAGGGAAATGGGCAAGGACAATTTTTATGAGCTTGTTGACGATTTCTATGCTTCTATCTTTGATAAAAGTGGGTTATGTGAAAGTGCATCAGCATATCGTAATCAATGAACTTGTAGATAATATGGTAAAGGTTAAAGGTGGAACAGTTGACGGAGTAACCTTCTCGGATTTTTACATTGGAAAATACGAAATTACCAATGAGGAATATGATGCAGTGATGGACGAAAGACCAGTCTATAGATTGATATTTGCTCAGATGGGTGGTGTGGAAGCTTATAACAATAAGCATAGAATAAAAAACGAGGCTGCAATGGGCAAAAAACATCATCCGAAGATAGTGTCTAGAAAGCAGGTGCTGGAGTTCTTGGAACGTCTAAATGAAAAAACAGGAAAACAATATAGATTGCCTACAGACTTAGAATGGGAAGTAGCTGCAAAAGGTGGCATTTGTGGGCATGGATATAAATACTCAGGAGGTAATGATATTCTTGGAGTAGCAAATTTCTATAATGGAAAAAAAACGAATCTTGAAGATGTTGGACAAAAACGCCCGAACGAACTAGGGTTATATGATATGACCGGTAATGTTGATGAGTTGTGTGACAATGCTTGTATTGATATAAATGATAAGAGGTGGAGTGTTCGAGGAGGTTGTTGCTTGGATGAAGCATCTGAGAGTTTGGTAACTTCAAAGAAACCTTTAGGTACAAATTGTCTTGTTGGTTTTAGATTGGCATTAGGTAATTCGAATATTTGAGAAGAAGGATATGTAGATATGGGCTTGACTGTAAAATGGTCTAAATGTAAATTGGGCGCAAAAACACTAGAAGTTGCTGGCGATAGACTTGCATGGGGGAAACAGAAACAAAAGAAAGTTTTGATATGAAAAATTATGTGTCTCCTGTAAAAAAGAAAGAACTGGGAAATACCAAGAAAAGTGTTTCGTATGTGGTGGTTCTGGGTGTATAAAATGTGCTTTCTGTAATGGTACAGTTGTAATAGAGGATAGATGTCCCGTTTGTAAAGGAAGTGGTGTAATCATCAAATACAATGTCGTTCTTGTTTTGGACGAGGAACTGTTGGAACATTTGGAAACGCCTGTTTAGAGTGTGGGGGCTGTATGTTCTCATGCATATTGTGGAAAATGTAATGGTTCGGGCAAAATTGTTTCAGTTTGTACTGGATGTGATTTTTATAATCATATGGTATCTTGTAAAAAATGTTTTTGAACAGGATATGTATAGAAAACGAGAGTCGTTGAAGATTATGAATAGATAATTATGATAGAATATCTTCAAAACAAAAAGTATAAAATAGAAAAGATCATAGGACAAGGTGGTTTCGGTATTACCTATAAGGC